>SCSP01000002.1 GCA_004297845.1 Bacteroidota bacterium
CGTTCCTGTTAAACACTTCGAGTTTATTATCAGGAAATTTTCCAAGATTGCCAATGAATAACAAATCATTGTACCCGTCACCGTTGGGCGTAAAGGCATTATAGATGATGACCGTATCGCTCGGAATTACTTCCAGTACCATGCAATCATAATTCACGCATCCGTTTAGGTCAGCGCCCGCAACACAATAGATTGTTGTTGTTCCGGGTTCAGCCGTAGGTGTGGCGGTGTTTGCATTGGAAAGATCTGCATTGGGATACCAATAATAATTTATGGCACCGCTTGCCGGCAGGTTTGTGTTAGTTCCGCCAATAATAGTCTGGTCAGGTCCAGCGTCAACACTTGGAAGAGGTAAAAGTGAAATGGATACAATATCCTTAACAGAATTTCCAACTCCATCTGTAACGGTGAGCGTGTAGTTTGTGGGTGTTAAAGGAAAAGCATTTGGGTTTGATGCGGTGGGAAAATCAAGGTTTGTAGTTGGCTGCCAATCGTAGGTGTAAGGAGGCGTGCCACCTGTTGCAGCGGGAATTCCTCCGATAGCGGATGTGTCATTTATGCAAATGCTTTGGTCATTGCCTGCATTTGCTGAAAGTGATTGAGCGGAAGAAAAGTTACAAATTGCAATCCCGATGGCTATCGGGAGCAGATTACAGATTAACATAGTCTGCAAACTGTAACCTGTAATCTGTAATTTATTGAACTTCTTCATCTCGTGTTTTGATCGCATTAAAAATACCTGTAACAATCCACATCACAATACTGAAAAGCAATGCCCAGCCAAATCCCCTGACCTCAAAACCTTCAATGAGTTTGTCTGCAAGTAAAATGATGAGTGTATTAATGACCACAAGGAAAAGTCCGAATGTTAAGATCACGGCAGGCAGCGCAAAAAGAATCAGGATTGGTTTTAAAAAGGTATTCAGGCAGCCTAGCGCCACCGCGACCAGAATGGCAGTCATGAAATTTTCCACGTAGACGCCAGGCAGAAGGTAGGAAGTAACCAACACCGCTAAAGTGGAAATGATCAGTTGGATCACCAAGTTCATATCGGCAAATATAGAATTCTAAATGCTTTAAATTCGCTAAAAATGAATGAAAATGGGATTTGGCACGGGGATTGCATACTCCTTATCAGAACCACTAAAAACACAAATTATGAAAAAGCTAATCACTACTATCGCAATCGGTTTCATCCTGCTCGGTGCAAAAGCACATCCGGGCTCGGAACTAAAACTGAAAATGTTCGACAACGGAATTTTTTCAGTTGTGCTCGATGAAAAACCTTCTTATGGCCAATCTGCTTTTTTCAGCAAAGATCATATTAAACCGGGATATCATAAACTCAAGGTGATCCGTTTTGTAAATACCCCTTACAATTATTATGCTGCGAAGCAGGTGGTTTACAAGGGATGGATAAATATTCCTGCGCAGTCTGTTGTATATGCCAGCATCAATTGCCATAATCAGTTTGATATCGTGAAAGTGGAACCTAAATGTTTCCCTCCTTCTCATGGTGGCGGACACGGACATGGACATGGTCATGGTAACGGTCATGGAGGTGGTGGATGGTATGATGACGATGAATATGGTTACGAAGGAAATGGCTGGAACCCTGCTCCTCCGATGCCGGTGTGCCTAGATCCTGCGGATTTTATGCAGATGAAAAGCAGCATTGCCGCTAAAGCGTTTGACAGCAGCCGGTTTGAAATTGCAAAACAGGCCTTGGACTACAACCACTTCAGCGCAGCACAGGTTGTCGACCTGACACGGCTGTTCTCCTTCGATTCAAGCCGCCTGGAATTTGCGAAGATGGCCTTTGTAAAGACCCTTGACAAACAAAATTATTTTCTGGTGAATGATGCGTTCACATTCGAAAGCAGTATTGAGGAGTTGAATGAATATATTGCGAAGAAATGACCTCACCCCAACCCTCTCCTTCAGGAGAGGGAGCGAACAGCCAACCTCACCCCAACCTCTCTCCTCAAGGAGAGGGGCAAGGGGAAAGGTCATCCTTCAAAATTCAGAGAAAACAGCCAGACCTTTGTATTCAGCTTATCAATAGGCATAGACCAAGTGGTATTTTCATGGAACAGCCGGTCTTTGAATCCTGCAGAGAATTTTAGTTCGGTGGAGAGTTTAAAATATTCCAGGTAAAAATCCAACCCGAATCCTGCTTCGAAACTGAAATCTTCTCCGTTCAGCTTTACGATATCCGGGTTTTTCGTTTTTTTCTGGGAAGCAAGATCCATGCTGAATTTACCTCCAAAAAGAATATAAGCAGATACGTTATTCAGCCTTTCGGAACGTATTTTCAGGTTGATGGGAAAGTCAAGGAGGGTGGATTCCACTTTTTTCTTCGCTGTGTAAAAGGCTGAATTTCCCGGTACGGACGTTGAGTCTATTGTGTACTCGATAAATC
>SCSP01000142.1 GCA_004297845.1 Bacteroidota bacterium
ATTAGAGCAAGTTCCCGGATTAAATATTTTAGATGGCGAACCGCAAATTCGCGGTGGTAGCGGATTTAATTTTGGCATTGGAAGCCGCGTTGCAATTTTAATTGACGGGCTGCCTGCTTTAGCAGGAGATGGAGGCCGCCCGGAATGGAATTTTATCCCCCTCGAAAATGTGGAGCAAGTAGAAATCATTAAAGGCGCTTCTTCTGTAACGTATGGTTCTTCTGCATTAAGCGGAAGTATAAATATCCGTACTGCTTATCCGAAAAGCAAGCCTCTGACCAAGGTATCGGTATCTTCCGGTATGTACGATGCTCCCTCCATTGACAGTACTAAATGGTGGAAAGGAGTTTCAAATTTTTCCAATATAAGTTTTTTACATTCAGAACAGATGGGGCAATTCGATCTGGTGATTGGCGGAATGGCTATTTATGATCATGGCTATATTGGCCCTCCTTTTCCACCAACACCCAAACACAATTCATGGTCCAACGATACAACAATAGAAAATAATGAAGTGGGTGAAAAAACCGGACGATTTAATTTTAATTTTCGTCATCGTCCACAAAAAATGCCACGATTGAATTATGGCCTCAACGGAAATTTCATGAGATCAACCAATAATTTGTCATTGATCTGGGATAATGACAGTTCGGGTGTTTATCATTCCGGAATTTACAGCGCGGGGCTTTACAGAGCGTTCCCGAATACGATGACTTTGCAGGATCAGACTATTTTATATCTGGATCCATTTGTCAATTACTATACAAAAAAAGAATTCAAACATAGTTTGCGTACACGTTATTTTTATACAAAAAATTCGCTTACCGATACTACCTCCAATGAATCGAACGTGGCCTATAGTGAATACCAGCTTACTAAGCAGTTGAACAAATGGCTGCACGCTACCGGAGGAATTATTATGAATCAGACATATTCTAATTCAGGAACAGCCTATAATGGAATATTACCCAAACACCATCTTCAAAACTTTGCCGGGTATGCACAGATGGATTTAAAATTATGGAAAGTTCTGAATGTATCTCTTGGTTCCCGGCATGAAACATTTATCATGAATGACGAAGAAGCGGTTTCAAAACCAATTTTCCGATCCGGGGTTAATTTAAAATTAACGGAGGGAACATTTTTGCGCGGTTCTTACGGGCAAGGATATCGCTTCCCAACAATCACAGAAAAATATATTCACTCCGATATTGGAGGATTGGCTATTTATCCCAATCCCACCTTGCTGCCCGAATCAAGCTGGAATACAGAAATCGGTTTGAAGCAGGGATTTAAAATAAAAAAGTTTATAGGTTTTATTGACGGGGCGCTGTTTTGGCAGGAATATAAAAATACTATTGAGTTTACTTTCGGCACATGGGGCAACCATATAGACCAATTTGGCGATCCTGAACCTGAAAACGGATTTATATATTTAAATACAGGCGCTACCCGTGTGCGTGGAGCAGAATTATCTGTTGGCGGTGAAGGAAAGATTGCCAGAGATTTTGATCTCAATGTTTTGCTTGGTTATACATACGTGCTGCCGCAAGCCGTTAATCCGAATGAGGTGTTTGCAACAGACAGCAATCTTTTAAGCCCACAGCCCTTGTCATACGATTCCAGCAGCACGGATACTAAAAATAATGTTTTGAAATATCGTTTTCAGCACATTGCCAAAATAGATATGCAATTATCCTATAAAGCATTTTTTATCGGAGGCGATGTGCGCTATTATAGTTTTGTTCAAAATATTGACAGAGTGTTTTACCTGTTTGAATATCTCATGCATAGCGGGATTGAAAACTATAGAAAAGAAAATAATGACGGCACGTTAGTAGTTGATGCCCGGATTGGAATGGATATAACGAAGAAATTTAAGGTGGCTTTTGTAGTCAATAATGTATTTAACAAAAGCTATTCATTGCGGCCTCTTAAAATAGAATCCCCGCGCACGTTCGCATTGAGGATCTCGTTTAAGTTTGAGGGAGATTAACCTTATTCATCTGCTTAAATTGGAACTATGAAAAAACTTCGCATTGCAGATAAAATATTCACTTCCCGCCTTTTTACCGGCACGGGAAAATTCAGTTCCAGCGCATTGATGCAGGAGGTCTTGCTTGCTGCGGGGTCGCAGTTAGTTACCGTGGCGCTTAAGCGGGTAGATATGCACAACGACCACAATGATATCTTGAAACATCTTTCTCATTCTCAGTTCACGCTTTTGCCGAACACTTCCGGAGTGCGCAACGCCAAAGAAGCCGTGTTTGCAGCGCAGATGGCGCGCGAAGCACTGGAAACCAACTGGCTCAAACTTGAGATTCACCCTGATCCAAAATATTTATTACCCGATCCTATTGAAACATTAAAAGCCGCGGAGGAGTTAGTGAAACTCGGTTTTATTGTTCTCCCTTACTGCGGGGCAGATGCTGTGCTTTGCAAAAGATTGGAAGAAGCCGGTTGCGCTGCGGTGATGCCGCTTGGTTCCCCAATCGGAAGCAACAACGGCTTGCAGACAAAAGCTATGCTGGAAATAATCATTGATCAAAGCAATATTCCTGTTGTTGTGGATGCAGGCATTGGCGCACCCTCACACGCAGCCGAAGCGATGGAGATGGGAGCGGATGCTGTTTTAGTTAATACCGCCATTGCAGTTGCAAAAGATCCGGTACAGATGGGGATTGCTTTTAAATTAGGAGTTGAAGCAGGCAGAATTGCTTTTGAGGCAAAATTGGGCAATAAGAAAAAAATTGCTGAGGCAAGCAGCCCGCTTACGGATTTTCTGGATTAAAATTATTTTAGTAATACTCGAATTAATTCGCCTCCAATACTTTCAGCAATTCGTCCAGCTTGGGAGTCAGGATGATCTCCGTTCTGCGGTTTCTGGCGCGGGCTTCTTTTGTTTTGTTGGCATCAATAGGAAAGAATTCCCCACGCCCGGCCGCAGTTAAACGCTTGGGATCGGTGCTGCTGTTCTGGGTGATTATTTTTACCACCGAGGTGGCACGTACGGAGCTGAGATCCCAATTGTCCTTTACATCTCCCATGCCTTTCATGGGCACATCGTCCGTATGGCCTTCTACCATCACGTTGATATCCGGGTTTGTTTCCAGAACCTTCGCAAGTTTTTTCAGCACTTCCACTCCTTTGGGTTCCACCGCCCATTTGCCGCTCTGGAAAAGCAGGCTCTCGTCCAGCGATACATACACTTTCCCATTCTTCTGGGTGACGGTGAGCCCTTTTCCTTCAAAACCCAGTAAGGCATCCGATACTTTTTTCTTGAGTGCATTCACCGCTTCTTCTTTCTGCTTCAACACATCTTCCAGTTCTTTCACGCGGTCCTCACGCTTTTTCAATTCAGCGGTAAGCGCGTCCAAATCGGTTTTCTTTTTGTCCAGTTCTGTCTTCAGCGCTTTCAGGTCTTCTTCTTTGTGCTGTAATTCTGTTTGCAGTTTTTTCAAGTCATCTTCCTTCTTTTGCAGTTGTTCCTGCGTAGAGGAAAGCTGCCCGCTCAACTTCTGGCTCTCGGAGTTACTGCCGGCCAGCAGCTTGTTGTATTTGTCTATGAGGCTTTCGTTCAACTGGTTCAATTTATCGTATTTCGAAGTGAGATTCCGGTAGTTAGTGCCTATGATGGAGGTATCTTTCTGCAAGCCGATAAGCCTCTTTTCGTCTTCAACCATTTTATTCTTCAATTCATTCAACTGCGTTTCCAGGGTTTGGGAGGAAGCTTTATAGTTGGCAAGCTCTTTTTCACAGTTCTCGCGCTTGGCTTTTTCATCTTTGAGTTTATTGGCGGGGACACAAGCAAAAAAGAAGGCAGACAAAACATAGAATACAGAATACAGAAGATGTTTTTTCATGATATGGGTTTTATTTACGGAATACGCAATATTAGGTCAATTCAGAAGGGCACTCCCCGCTTTAAAAGCTCAATTATTAACACATCCCTGCTAATAATTATGACTTGTACCGAAACATTTCAGAAGGAATTACGTTCAATATTGCAGTAGGATACACCGTTTAATGGTATTTAAACCCGAATGTTAAACTTCCCCTTATATGGCAGATTTAAGTAAAAACTGGCTTACCGAGAAGCACATTGATTTTGAGTACAAAAAATACCTCCTGCTTGCCTACCTCGGTGATGTAAGACAGAATTTTAATGCCACCCGTCTCTACCCCTGGCTGGCAGAACTGATTGACCATTACAAAAGCGCCATTGCGGTGAAAGAAAACAAACAGAACCTGAAAAAATATTTTCCGCAGCGCCTTTCCGGAATAGATGAAAAAGGGCAGTTAAGTTACGAGCATATTGTAGGCGATGATGAGCTGATGTCT
The DNA here is from genome assembly GCA_004297845.1 of Bacteroidota bacterium. Classification (GTDB taxonomy): domain Bacteria; phylum Bacteroidota; class Bacteroidia; order Palsa-948; family Palsa-948; genus Palsa-948. Next base: position 4,342 of record SCSP01000142.1, read on the forward strand.
GAGTTAGAGAACATCATTGAATACGCCATTCCCCAGTTCCAGCAAGGGGTGGACGAAGGGAAAGACATTTACGACATTGTGGAAGAGCATCTTTACCTTCAGCCGGTTGGAATAATTCCGCTCAACCCCGAATGTGGGTATATGTTCTTGAAAGGCGGAAACACAGTCGCGACCAATGTGTATGAATACCAGGTAAGTTTTTTTGAAAACGCCACTGAAAAGTTCAAGGCAATACACACGCACTTCGTAAAAGCCTTTACTCAGAATATTTCCACTACCTATCAATCCATCAAAAGCGACCTGCTGCGCGAGAACAGGCATCTGCCTAACCCCGCAACCTATTCCATAGAAACCGATATGAGCTTACCGCTGGAGGAGACCTTTCTGCCGATCGCCAAGAGGATGTTAGTGAAACATATAGGAAAGTCAGAGGCATAAAGATATAGGGTATAAAGCAAGGCTGAGGCGGAGGTTCAACTATCTTTTTTAATAAGCCTATCTTTACCCTGTGAAACAAGAACCAAGTTTAAAGGGGTTTACCTAAACTTTTGCAAGGATGCTGCGGATTTTTTCCATTCTGATTCTTTTTTCTTTCGTCTTTTCAGCGATCGCGCAGCCCCCTTCCGAAAATAAAGCTTCAAAAAATACCGGGCCCGGATTGTTTGGAAAAAAACAATCTAAAAGCTCCCCGAAACCTGCCAAAACCTCCAACCCCAAAAACGGGATCAAGGCTTCCTCCCGGAAAAAGAAAAATAAGACGGGTGATGGATTCACTGCAAACGCTAAAACCAAAGATTACGGTGTTAAATCAAAAGGCCAGAGAACAAAACGGGCAAAGAACAAATTAAAAGGAAGCAGTCCGGATGATGCGTTTGCATCGAACAGGCAAACCAAAAACTACGGGGAAAAATCCAACGGAAAAAGAGCCAAACGCACTAAAAATAACGTGAAAGGAAACAGTCTGAATGACGCATTTGCTTCCAACACAAAGTCGAAAAATTACGGAAGCAAAGCAAACGGGAAACAGGCCGGGAAAATTAAACGCGGAAAAGTACAAAGCGATAACACCGGAGATGCGTTTGCTTCGGATGTAAAATCCAAGCAATATGGAAACAAAGCCAAAGGAGTGCGGGTAAAATTGGGTAGGAAGAAGAAGGACAATGGAAAAGATGTGAGCGATGGCGGGTTCACCGTAAGCAATAATTATACGATGAACTACGGGGATAAAGCTCAGGGTAAAAAAGTAAAAAAGAAGACGGAACGTAAGCTCCGGAAATCAAAATCAGCCGGCAACGATGCCTTTGCGTCCAATGTCAACATGAGCAAATACGCTGCTTCAAGCGTGCGAAAGGGAAAAAATAAAAATCCAAATGTTGGAACCGGAAAAAAGAAAAAGAAGTTTAAGATTTTCAGATTCAAATCAAAAGAAGAAAAGCAACTGGATAGAGAGCGGGGCGATGAGACATCCAGTTTCAATACTTCCAGGAAGGAGAGGAAGAATATGAAGAAACAGAAAAAGAAAAAAATGTACGGGCTTGGAATGCCGCAGAAGTAATTCGGGCACTTATACTGTGTACAGGATAAATTTCCGCATCAAATGACAGTTTCAAATCTTTTTTCATGTATACTTTAACGAACCGCAATATCATACCATTTGGCAGAAGTGGCATCGTACTGGAATGTAATCGAATGATTTGCGCTGATAGTTATACTCAATCCTCCGCTCATATCGAACCTGTTTGCTACCGCTGAGCCAGCATTATGTACAAACACAATATCATTGGCACCAACATTTCTTATTATTATTATTTTTCCATCGTATCCTCCTGTCAGCCCGGTTATGTTCCTGGATGCATCCGAGCTTAACCTGAATGTTGTTCCGGAACCAATGGCGTAATCATTCGTATTGGCGGTTATCTGAGCGTTGGTAGTTGCCCGCAGCGATACCCCCCCATTAACATCAAGTAATGTATTAGGACGCGCTGACGTACCTGTTCCGATACCCACATAACCGGTGCTTCCGGCAATCATCATGCGGGTATTGCCCCCACCAACACCTGTGCCGTTGTTCCCAGCTCTAAATTCAAGAACATTGCTCAAAGATCCATTCCAGGTAATCGCGCCATCATATCCCTCTGATGCCGCGTTATCCCCGAACGCAATCTGCGAGCCTGCCCCGCTTGTTGAAGTCAAAGCGATTTCACCCACGCTGTTGCCGGGAGGAGCAATTTCCAACCATGTTACCGGATTTGTCGTGCCAATACCAACCCTGCCGCTGCCCATAAGAGTCATCTTTTCCGTAGGCGCTCCGTCAGCGCTGCCCGATGCCCCTGCGGTGGAGGTGAAAAAATGAATTTTGGAAGTGCCGGTGCCTGTGGATGTTCCTGATGACAAAGTTAAATCGCCTCCGGTGAGATTATTGGTTCCGGCAATGGCTCCTCCAGCCTGAAGGGTCAGGCCAAACCCTGCGGTTGCAGCGGTAGTGGTTCTTTCCATCCATATTGTCTGTGCAGAATTTCCTCCTAAAGAAAGTATATTTGTGGGTGCTGTTGTGCCAATGCCCACATTGCCTTGCACGAGCAATCCATTTGCCGGAGATGCATTTGTTCCAGAATAGGTTGCACCGATAACTGCACCGCCTTCCACATCTAATTTGTTTTGGGGTGCAGTTGTTCCGATGCCCACATTGCCGCCATCAGGATTCAATGCCAATGCCCGGGTACCGGTTCCATTTAAAGTACTATTGACCCAGGCATAAGACGTAGCCGCTGTGGTATTCACGCCTAGCGTAAGTTGCTTGGCAGAACTACTGGCGCCTCTGATCTGCAACTGTCCTACATCGTCATGCCAGGGAGCCGGCACAGCGTCATCAACAATGGCGCATTTATGCGGCTTCGCGCCATCATCCGGACTTACCGTGCCAATGCCAACTTTGCCGCTGAAATTCGCGTTCCCGGTCACCGACAGCTTGTTGGGGGGAGCTGTTATTCCAATGCCAACATTGCCCTGGTCAAAAATTCCCGCATAATTGTTTGTAGCTCCCGATGCGGTAAAATAGCCAGCAACATTTGTACTGGTAACGCCTGTGCATATCGCTTCGGCCCAGAAAGCATAAGCCGTGCTGCCTCCGGCTGCAAACGCTCCGGAACGTCTTGAAAATATTCCCGATGTGCCGGTTTCTGTACTCGGCTGTAACACCTCGAACATACTTGTTGTGCTGTTTGCCGCCCCGGTGGTATTAATGCTGATGTTTTGGGCCGTTACAAATAACGAATGAGTTACACATGTTACCAATAAGAGCGCAAATCGTACATGGCGCCTTGTGCTTTGTACTTTGCTTTTAATTTGTGTTTTCATTTAATTTCAGTTTAAGTCCGTATTTCCCGTATTTCATCGGAGAATAATCATTTTTTCTTTCGAAGATTTCACCATCCGATGTTGCCATCACAAGTTAGGAGTAGGCAGTTGAGTTGTACGCATTGCAGAAAAAAAGGTTTCAATAATAACAGGACTTACACAAAGCTATTAAGTTTTTGAAATTTTGAAAACATTAATCTGCGAATTTTACCTAAAAAATGACTTTCGTGATATTTCGTGCGTAAGTCCCGTCAAGAATTCATCAACTCCTCAATCTCCTCCGCCTCAATAGGAATATTCTTCATCAGATCCACATTACCATTCTTCGTAATGAGGATATCATTCTCCAGGCGTATGCCGAGTTTTTCTTTGCGGATGTAAATTCCGGGCTCGCAGGTGAATACCATGCCGGCCTCAAATTTGCGATAACGGTCTCCGTAATCATGCACATCCAATCCAAGGAAATGCGAAGTGCCATGCATAAAGTATTTCTTGTAGAGCGGGTTTTTAGCATCCTGTTTTCTCACCTCGCTCAGCTTCAGGAGTTTCAGTTTGATGAGTTCCTCCTCCATTAATTTCCCCACCGCTTCATGATAATCAATAATGTTGTTTCCTGCTTTCAGCATACCTGTTGCCCCGCGCATCACTCTGAGCACGGCATTGTATACTGCTTTTTGGCGTTTGGTAAATTGCCCGCTCACAGGCAGGCAGCGCGTGAGGTCAGACGCATAGTTGGCATATTCGGCCGCCACATCCAGCAGGATGACATCGTTCTTTTTACATTGTTTGTCATTATTCACATAATGCAGCACGCAGGCATTGAAGCCGGATGCGATGATGGGACCGTAGGCAAATCCCTTGGAGCGGTTACGGAGGAACTCGTGCACTAACTCCGCTTCAATTTCATATTCCCAAACTCCGGGTTTCACAAATCCCAACAGTCTGCGGAATCCCTTTTCTGTGATATTGCAGGCTTCCTGTATGAGTTCCACTTCTTCCTTTGATTTTATGGCACGCAGTTTATGCAGGATCGCCTGTACCCGCTGGTAATCGTGAAGAGGATAACGATCTTTGCACCATTTTACGAACCGGGCATCCCGGGTTTCTACTTCTACCACCGCGCGCAAATGTTCGTTCGAGTTCAAATATATCTGTTTACATTCGCACATGAGTTGATGAAAAACGGTTTTGAACTGGGAAAGCCAATAAACCGTCTGCACACCTGAAATCTGAGTTGCCTGTTCCCGGGTAAGCTTGGCTCCTTCCCAGATGGCGATCTGCTCATTTGTTTCCTTGAGAAAAATAATTTCACGGTGTTCCGGAAGCGTTGAGTCGGGGAAAATAAGCAAGATGCTTTTCTCCTGATCTATGCCCGAGAGCCAGAAAATATCTGTTTGTTGTTTAAAACCCATGAAGCCATCCGCGCTCGTAGGCATCATATCGCTGCTGTTAAAAACTGCGAGAGAACCCGGTTTGAGTTCTTTAATAAATCGCTTCCGGTTATTGATGAATAAGGAATTGGGAATCGGGGAGTATCTCATGATATATGTTGTTTCATTGTTGTCCGACAAAGGTAGTTAAATAAAACCCTAATCAGGACGAGACAACTGTTTTTAGGTTGCCAGTTCGGAAATTTTTCCTACAAAAGATGTGAACAAAAGTATAGCGCTTGCCCGTAACTTATACCTTTATTCCGTGAAAAGAAAAGTGGACTTCCTCATCATTGGATCCGGCATTGCAGGACTAAGCTACGCCTTGAAAGTTGCTGAACATGGAAAAGTGTTGATTCTTACCAAAGCCAACGAAGACGAATCCAACACCAAGTACGCGCAGGGGGGAATTGCAGGAGTGATGCACAAACCTGATACATATGAGAAACACATTCAGGATACGCTGGTGTGCGGGGATGGGCTTTGCAACGAAGAGGTGGTGCGCATGGTGGTAACCGAATCCACCGAACGCATAAAAGAACTGATCGAATGGGGCGCACGCTTTGATAAAAACCCAAAAGGTGAATTTGACCTTGGAAAAGAAGGCGGTCATTCCGAAAACAGGATCCTGCACCACAAGGACAATACCGGTTTCGAAATTGAACGCGCTTTACTTGCGCGGGTTCATGTGCATCCGAACATTGAGATACTGGATCATTATTTTGCGCTCGAACTTTTAACGCAACACCATCTGGGAAAGAAAGTCACGAGCAGATCATCCGATACGGAATGTTACGGGGTTTTCGCTTTGAATACCCATACCAACCGCATTGAGCAACTCCTTTCGCGCATCACGCTGATGGCTACAGGCGGGGCCGGACATGTGTACGCCACCACTACCAATCCGGTAATTGCAACAGGCGATGGAATTGCCATGGTGTATCGCGCGAAAGGAAAATTAGAGAACATGGAATTCTTCCAGTTCCATCCTACCTCTCTTTACAATCCGGACGAACGCCCGTCCTTTTTAATTACGGAAGCCATGCGCGGCTTTGGTGGAATTCTAAAAACCATAGATGGAAAAGAATTCATGCAGAAATACGACAGGCGCGGCTCACTGGCGCCTAGGGATATTGTAGCGCGTGCCATTGACAATGAATTGAAACTCCGCGGAGATGATTTTGTGCATCTCGACTGCCGCCATCTGGACAAAGAAGGATTGATCAGGCACTTTCCCAACATTCATAAAAAATGTTTGTCGCTGGGAATTGACTTCACCAAAGACTGCATCCCGGTTGTGCCCGCTTCGCATTATATGTGCGGGGGGATCAAAGTGGATATGAACGGAAGAAGCACCATTAAGAATTTATATGCATCCGGAGAATGTTCCTGCACCGGACTGCACGGAGCAAACCGGCTTGCTTCAAATTCCTTGCTCGAAGCGATTGTTTATGCACACCTTTCTGCTACAGATTCAATTGGGCAATTCAAAAATGTGAATTTCTGCGAATCAATTCCGGAATGGAATGCTGAAGGAACTGCCTCTCCTGAAGAAATGGTCTTAATCACTCAGAGTTTACGCGAAGCACAAAGTATTATGACAAATTATGTTGGCATTGTCCGCTCCAACCTGCGTCTGAAACGTGCATTTGACCGTCTGCTGATTATTCATAACGAAACGGAGAATTTATATGAACGCACCACTGTTTCGCCTGAACTTTGTCAGCTGAGAAACATCATAAAGGTGAGTTATATCATTATCAAATACGCCATGATGCGCAAAGAAAGCATAGGTCTGCATTATAACATTGATTACGCGAAGAATCTCGTCCAAATTTCTTCGTCATAAAAAAAACTAATATATTTTACCCTAAAAACCGTTTTTTACTTCAGTATAATTGCCTACATTTGCATTGGTGAAACGCTTCAGCCTATTACTTTCGGTTCTTCTGCTTGGATTCCTTGTACTGCTCGGCAGCGGTGGCTTTACCATCGGCAAGATGATTTGTGGAGGCAATGAATGTGCTTCCACCTATACTTTGGGCAAAGCGAAAGACTGCTGCGCTTCTGAAAACACATCGAAAGAATCTATTTCCTGTTGCTGCGAACTTATAGATGTTTCGTATACCCTTGATGAATTCAGCGTTTCCGCAAAAATGAGTATAGCTGCTGTGGAGTTTGATTTTTTTCACGCTCGCTCTGCATTTGTATTCCCTCTCCCTTCTTCCTTCTTACATTTGCCTTGTCCTGATCCTCTTCCTCCTGATCCTCGGGGGTACCTCTATTGTATCGGATCTCTCCTTCTCTGATTTTGCATTGCTGTTATTCATCCTGCCGCCCGTCAGGGTGAATTGTATTTTGTTTCACAAAAAATATCGCAATGAAAAACAGTAGAAAAATATTAATAAGCATCTTTCTCGCAGCCTCACTGATTTCCTTTGCTCAGGATCAACTAGATGGAAAAGTGCTGGAAAAAGACGCAGCCGGAACAATAGCGCCACTCGGCATGGCAGGGATAAAATGGATCGGAACAAAAATTACGGCTACTTCAGATGAAAATGGAGCATTCCAAATTGCTTTTCCGGATTCGATGCCCGCGAAACTGCTGATTGGCATGGTGGGCTTTACCACGGATACTATCCTTTTCACT
>SCSP01000143.1 GCA_004297845.1 Bacteroidota bacterium
CGTTAAAAAATTAGAGTCACTTGGAATCGGAAGGCCTTCAACTTACGCTCCAACAATTTCCACGATTATCAAGCGCTTGTATGTAGATAAGGAAGTGCGCGAAGGAAAAGAAAGAAAATACAATGTGATCAGATTAAAAGATTCCTTTGTGAAGGCAGTAACACAAACAGAGATCACAGGAGCGGAAAAAGGGAAATTATATCCTACGGACATCGGAATTGTGGTAAATGATTTTCTGGAAAAATATTTTCCTCAGATCATGGATTATAATTTTACTGCGTATGTGGAAAAAGAGTTTGATGAAATTGCAGAAGGAAAATTATCATGGAAAGCAATGCTCAAGGAATTTTACACCCCCTTTCATAAATTAGTAGAGTCTACAACCGAAGATTCCGAAAGAGCATCCGGAGAACGAATTTTAGGAAAAGACCCAAAGAGCAAAAGAGAGGTGCTTGTACGTGTAGGAAGATTTGGGCCGATGGCGCAGATTGGCAAACAAGATGAAAAAGAAAAGCAGCTGTATGCTTCGCTCCGTCCCGGACAGCGCATCGATACCATTACGCTGGAAGAGGCGCTTGATCTTTTCAAGCTTCCGCGCAATATCGGGCAGTACGAAGGTGAAGATATGATCATCAGTATCGGAAGATTTGGTCCGTATATCAAACACAAAGGAGTATTTACTTCGCTTCCTAAAACAGATGATCCATACACGGTTACACTTGAGAGAATCATAGAGTTCATGAAGGGACCTCGCCTGCCAAGAGTGGTGGGACAGTACGAAGGAAAAGACATTCTTGCTGCAAAAGGTTTCTTTGGAAATTATTTAAAGTACGAAGCCACCAACGCCTCACTTCCGAAACAATACGATCCGTTCACGATTACTTTGGAAGAAGCCATTCCATTAGTAAAATCAAAAATGGAAAAAGACATTGCGAAACACATCAAATCATGGCCCGAAGACAGGCGGGTGAAAGTGGTGATCAATAGATGGGGAAAACCTTCTATTCAGTCGGGTAAAAAATATTTTAACATTCCTGCCGGAAAAGATCCTCTTGAACTTGAATTGGAGGAGTGTTTGGTGATTGCGGGATTTAAGAAAGCGAAGAAAGAACCCAAAGGCAAAAAGACAAAAAGTGAAGTGAAAAGTGAGAAGTCGGAGGTAACAGCAGGGCAACCAAAAACAGCAGCCAGGAAACCAGTTGCCAGCAGCAAGAAACCGGCTGCCGTTAAAGCCCCCAAGTTAAAGATTATAAAGGCGAAGATGAAGTTTGCGGGAAAAGGGAAGTAACCCCATTCGTTAAATAAAAATAATTTTCCATGATGCTCTCTGTAGTCTTTTTGATTTTCATCTAATCCGGTTTTTTTAAAAAATCCCCTCTGTAAAGATAGACTATCTCTTCAAAACTCTGTTGATAACTGAGCTTTCGCCATTTGATTCGTAATAGGCATCGTCTTACTTTTGCCTTTAATCTTTGCGGCCTCTGCGTGAAATGGTTCTCGCAAAGGCGCAAAGAGCGCTAAGCCATTCAAATTATTATGGAAGATATATCTCAATTTTTTACTCCAATCGAACTTGAAGGAGAAATCCAATTTCCCGAAAATACACTCGGAATTTCTATCCGTAAATACCTGGCCGGAAAACCTTTTCCTGAGCTCAAAGGAGTTCATCTGGCGATTATCGGAGTGGAGGAGGACAGACGTTCGGTAAATAACGAGGGAAGCGGAGAAGCAGCAAATGCAGTGCGCCCGTATCTTTACAATCTTTTCAAAGGAAAATACAAGCCAAGAATTGTTGATCTGGGAAATATAAAACAGGGATATGCAGTAAAGGATTCTTATTATGCGCTCACATCGGTTTGTCACGAGTTGATAAAAAATAAGATTATTCCCATTGTAATCGGTGGCGGACAGGATCTTACTTTTCCGATGTACAAGGCATTTGATAAGATTGAACCCACTATAAATCTGGTGGACATAGATGCCAAGTTTGACATAGGATGTCCGGATTCTGAATTTAACTCTTCGGCCTATCTCGGAAAAATAATCCTCCATCAGCCGAACATACTTTTTAATTACAGCAACATCGGGTATCAAACCTATTTTGTTTCCCAAAAGGAAATTGATCTTTTTCATAAGCTTTATTTTGACGCAATCCGTCTGGGCGAAGTGAGAAGCAATATGGAAGAAGTGGAACCCATCGTACGCAGCGCTGACCTGCTTTCATTTGATATTTCAGCCATACGCATGAGCGATGCTCCCGGAAACGGAAATGCCTCACCCAACGGATTTTACGGAGAAGAAGCTTGCCAGATCACACGTTATGCCGGACTCAGCGATAAACTCAGCGCCATCGGATTTTTTGAGATCAATCCTAAAAAGGATAAGCGCGGACAAACAGCGTATCTTATCGCCCAAATGATCTGGTATTTCATAGAAGGATATTACAAGCGGTACCAGGATTTTCCATTCCGGAAAAAATCGAGATCGGAAGAGC
>SCSP01000144.1 GCA_004297845.1 Bacteroidota bacterium
TCCGCTTGCATCTGAGGTAAGAACTTTATTTGCCCCTTGCGTACCATCTGTAATTTTTATTTTTCCGTTAAAGTATCCAGCATTACCTGTACCGTTTGTTGTAGCGTATAGGGCATCACTTGAGTTACTGGCATTGTTTATCTGAAATATTCCTGCCCTGCCGGTTCCGTTGGTAAATGACGTAAGAGCATCGCTTGTGTTTGAGGCATTTCCTATTATAAAAGTACCGGCTGATCCCAAGCCATTTGTTGTGGCAATAAGTACTTGCTGGCCGTTTGCAGTATTGTCGATTTGAAACAATCCTGCTCTCCCGTCACCGCTATTATAGCCATGTACCGCATTCCCGAATCCATTAGTAGAGGCGTAAATTGCCGGATTATTATTTGTTGATTTGGTAATCTCAAAAAATCCTGCTTTTCCGGTTCCATTTGTGGTTACATAAAGTGCATCGCTTGAGTTTGCATTATTACCTATTTCAAATTTTCCTGCTCTGCCTGTACCTATAGCATAACCGAATATTGCACTGCCTGAGCTGTAGTTTCTTGAATAAAGAGCATCACCGGCATTTCCGGTATTACTTATTTCAAACCATCCAGCTGTTCCACTTGTACCAGCGTGATATGCATATATCGCCATTCCTGTGCCATTCGTATAAGACATAAGTGAAGCTTGTGAGCTCGATGAATTGATGATGTGAAACTGTCCTGCTCTATCTGTAGCGTTCGTTTGTAGTACATGGAGTTTAGATGAAGGAGAAGTTTGTCCAATCCCTACATTCGTACCGTCATTATACAAATTACTTGTGGCAATCCATGTAGTTCCATTGTAATAGATTGTTTGCCCCGTTGTGCCAACGGCTCCAAAACTTCCTGTTGGTCCGGTAACCCCATTCGTTCCTGCAATACCCTGTGGTCCTGTTGTACCCGTAGCTCCATTTGTTCCTGCAGTTCCTTGCGGGCCGCTTGGGCCGGTTGCACCGGTAGCTCCGTTATTTCCTGAAATACCCTGAGGACCCGTTCCACCGGTAACTCCGGGTGAGCCGGTGGTTCCTTGTGCGCCCGTTGTTCCGTTAACTCCGGCAATTCCTTGAGGACCCGTTGGGCCTGTAATTCCATTTGATCCAGCGATTCCCTGCGGTCCGGTAGCTCCATTTGTTCCTGCAACACCCTGAGGACCTGTGGTACCGGTTACTCCGGTTGTTCCCTGCGTTCCTCCGCTTCCAGAGTAAAGCGCATACGGAACACTTAATAACTGCGATGTTCCCATCGAAATGAATCCGCTTCCAAAATCCGCTTCTATCTGCATCCACTTTGTTCCCGTTCCCCAGGCAATGGCGGAAAATGTTCCGCTAACGGGAGTGCCGTTTCCTATTTCCAGTATGATCAACCCAAACTGGTTGGTGGTGGCTGCATGTGTTTCCTGATACACAGTGGTTCCGGTAGCGGAGCCATCATGTACGGTTGCCCGTACAGTTACAGTTGTAGTTGCCATGGGATTGCCGGCCACATCACGAACGATGGATTGGTATTTGAAGGCCTGGGGGGCCTGGGCATGTAAGATGTAAGAGGGAAGTAGGCAGATGGCAGATGTGAAAACGCAAACTGCGAGAATAAATATATTTTTTGCTTTCATGATTTTTTTGTTTTCGTATTTTTCGTACAAATTCGTTTTTCGATGGTTTATTCGGCTTTGTTGATCTTGTATGAAGTTCTTGTTTGTGATTCTTTATTAATAAGGTTAAGCAGGTATATTCCGTTTGCAAATTCGCGGAAGGGAAGCAACACTTGCTTTTGTCCGGACAGAATAATTTCTTTCCGTATCCGTTGTCCCTGCATATCGAATATTTCAAGAATATATTCCCCGGCAGTGAGGGAGAGGTCAATGATCAGGTAATCTGCTACCGGATTGGGATAGATTGCAATATTTTCAGATGCGGTATTTGATACTACGGTCAGTGTAGCAGTATCGGGCTGGTGAAAACCCTGGGTGAAGAAGTTGCCGGAGGAGGAATAGGTTTCGGTCATCACTTCCCCGATGGTCCAGGACATGGAGCCGCTGGAGGAAGTGGCAAAAGCACCCGCTGATCCAATTACATCAGGTGTGAATGACTGAGCGGAGGAGCTCTGAAAAATAAGGACGCAGGAAACAAAGCAGAGGGCAAGGGTTTTTCTATATGCCATAGTAATGTTCTTTGATTATTGGATATTTCTTTTCTTGTTCAGTTTGTCGAGTTCTTTTTGTGTGGCTTCGGTCAAACTTAGTTGTTTTGTTCTGCTTTTGCTGACAATTTACATTTTTAAAACTTTAATTTTAAGCTAGTATCGAATGATAACAATCCCTGAGCCGCCCGCCCCAGAACCAGTAAACCAGTAAACGTTATTTGCCCAATAGGAACCACCACCACCACCACCACCTGTATTAGGAATTGCATTTGGGGTGCTGCTCCCCCTTGTAGTTGGATTTATCCCAATCGGATAGTTGTTGTATCCATAATATGAAGTGGTTCCAAAACCGCGTCCACCACCATCAAAACCGTCTCCTGCTCGCTCACTGCTGTTGCCACCACCCCCGCCACCACCTGCATAGTATTGTGTTGTGCCGGAAATTGAATATGAAATTCCTGTTCCACCATTTCCAGATGGGGCGCAGTTACCACAAGCATTTCCATTTACCCCGGCAGATCCTGCCCCTCCGCCTCCGCCTCCTGTCCAGGTATAATTACCTAATCCACCTGCGTTTGCGTAGCCACCAGGCTGATTAGCAGTTCCTGCAGTACTAAAGTTATAAGCACCACCTCCACCACTACCTCCATTTTTTCCTTGTGCGATGCAAGAAGAACCTCCACCCCCTCCACCAATTGCTGTAAATACGCTAAAAACAGAATTGCCCCCATTATTACCTGTGCTACAAGTGCTATGGAAAATTGCAGCCCCACCGTCTCCAACAGTTACAGCGTAAATACCTGCAGCTAAAGAATATGACGTGGAATACAATACTCCACCGCCACCTCCACCGCCATTGGCATTTGTAGTAGTGCTGTTTCCTCCGCTGCCACCTCCTGCAACAACAAGTACATCTATTGTTATGGGTAATTCGGTTATAAATGTCCCAGAACTTGTAAAGGTGTGAATGTTATAACCTCCGGATTGAGTAACTGCTCCTCCTGAGGGTGTTAAAACGATAACAGTTAGATTGGTTGAGGATGAGGAGCAGCCATTTAGTGATGTGATCAATGAATAATTTCCAGAGCTAATTGAGCGCATATTGGTTAATGTAGGATTTTGAATGCTGCTTGTAAATCCGTTTGGTCCTGTCCATGAATAAGTTGCACCGGTAACAGTTGTAGCTGTAAGGCTTAATGTCCGCCCGATTGTAATAGGAGAATTGCTGCTTGGAACAGCAGGTGTAAAATCGCATTCACCGCAAAACTGTTTCCAATAACTACCGGCATAAATATTATCACAATTGGTGGTTGTGTTAAAAATATGTAAACCTACTGAAGGGGTTGGAATTAAATCTCTTTCCGAGGTTGTCATTCTTGGAGGCAAAACTCCTTGTGTGGTGCTGCTTAAGTCAAGTATTGCCGATGAATTCGGGTTTGTTGTGCCAATCCCAACGATAGCGCCACTATTATATAAATTACTAGTCGCTATCCATGTAGTTCCATTATGATAAATTGTTTGTCCGGTAGTTCCTGCGGCACCAAAATTTCCTGTAGCTCCGGTTGCTCCTACAATCCCTTGATGTCCGGTTGTTCCATTTGCACCATTCGTTCCTGCAATACCCTGCGGTCCTGTTCCACCAGTAACTCCGGGTGAGCCGGTAGTTCCCTGAGCGCCCGTTGTTCCGTTAACTCCGGCAATTCCCTGAGGACCAGTCGGGCCTTGAGATCCTGCAGTTCCCTGTAGGCCGGTAGGACCCTGTGCTCCTGTGGTTCCAATTGCGCCCGTAGTACCCACTGATCCGGCAGGACCGGTTGGTCCGGGTGTTCCTCCGTTCCCTGCATAAAGCGCGTACGGAACGCTTAATAACTGCGAAGCTCCCATGGCAACAAACCCACTTCCAAAATCCGCTTCGATCTGCATCCACTTAGTTCCGGTTCCCCAGGAGATGGAGGAAAATGTTCCGCTCACAGGAGTTCCGTTTCCTATTTCCAGCGTGATCAACCCAAACTGATTGGTGGTGGCTGCGTGTGTTTCCTGATAAACAGTGGTTCCTGTTGCGGAGCCGTCATGCACCGTTGCACGAACAGTAACTGTTGCAGTTGCCATTGGATTGCCTGCCACATCGCGAACGATGGATTGGTATTTGAAAGCCTGGGGTGACTGAGAAAAAACCAAAGTAGGCAATAGGCAGTAGGCAGTGAGCAAGAGTACAGTAATTGGAAAAATGTTTTTTGTTCTCATGAAGTTTTCTGGTTTCGTACTTTTCGTACAAATTCGTTTTTCGATGATTTATTTTATTTTGTAAATAGTCAGAGTAAGTAACCCTACTTCAGCTTCGCTTGCAAATTTGTATTCAGCGCTTCTAAAAATTCATCTGTATTGAGATAGTGTTTCCCGTGTTCCACTTTATTTCCGTGAATGCAAACCGCCAGGTCCTTCGTCATCTTTCCGGATTCAACGGTTTCTACGCAAACCTGTTCCAACGCATCGCAGAACTTGATAAGTTCCTGGTTGTTGTCCAGCTTGCCTCTGAAGGCCAAACCGCGTGTCCATGCAAAGATGGATGCGATCGGATTGGTTGAAGTTGGCTTTCCTTTCTGATGTTCGCGGAAATGGCGGGTAACGGTGCCGTGAGCTGCTTCCGCTTCCATGGTTGTTCCATCCGGAGTGACCAGTACAGAGGTCATAAGTCCGAGTGAGCCGAATCCCTGTGCCACTGTATCTGACTGTACGTCTCCGTCATAGTTTTTACAAGCCCAAACAAAAGCTCCGTTCCATTTCAAGGCAGAAGCTACCATGTCATCGATGAGGCGGTGCTCGTAAGTGATGCCCGCAGCTTCGTACTTAGCTTTGAATTCTTTTTGATACACTTCTTCAAAAATATCCTTGAAACGACCGTCATATTTTTTCAGGATCGTGTTCTTAGTAGAAAGATACAGAGGCCATTTTTTCTGAAGTGCTACGTTAAAGCAGGACTGAGCAAATCCGCGGATGGATTCATCGGTGTTGTACATGGCCAGTGCCACTCCATCTCCTTTGAAATTATATACTTCAAATGATTGAGGCGCTCCTCCGTCAGGAGTGTATGTGATAGTCAGTTTGCCTTTTCCTTTGGTCACAAAATCAGTAGCGCGGTACTGGTCTCCAAAGGCGTGACGGCCAATGCAGATGGGTTTGGTCCAGTTAGGCACTAAGCGTGGAACGTTTTTGCAAACAATGGGCTCGCGGAAAACAGTTCCGTCTAAAATATTCCGGATCGTTCCATTAGGCGATTTCCACATCTGTTTCAACTTAAACTCCTTCACGCGATCTTCATCCGGAGTGATGGTGGCGCACTTAATACCCACATTGTATTTTTTGATCGCCTCTGCGGATTCAACAGTTACCTTATCATCTGTCTTGTCGCGGTATTCAACACCTAAGTCATAATATTTAACGTCCAAATCCAAATAGGGGAGAATGAGTTTATCTTTGATGTATTTCCAGATGATGCGGGTCATTTCATCACCATCCAGTTCAACGACCGGGTTTGCTACTTTTATTTTTGACATAAGGAAAGTATTAAGTTGAACATTTCTTTATAAACATTTCTTTCAACCCTGAAGCGAAAGGGTTTTTCTGTTCAGCAACTCTCTCCGGATGCCACTGCACCAATAGCAGGAAAGGATGTTGCTTAGGGTCTTTTAATTCCAGAGATTCAATAGTTCCATCCTCAGAACGTGCGCTGACTTTCAATCCTTCACCGATCTTATCTGCAGCCTGGTGGTGGGCGCTGTTTACCTCACCTGAATTACTTGAAATAATCCCGTTCAGGCAGGAACCGGACTCAACCTTTAAATTATGGATTTTGTCGGCTCCGGAATCTTTAGAATGTTGCTTGAGGTTTTCTTTATTAATGTCAGGTATTAAAGTACCCTTAAAGTACACATTGGCTATCTGCAATCCGCGACATATCCCCAGCATGGGAATTTTTTTCTTGTAAGCCGCATCAATCACTTTCATTTCAAACTCATCGCGGGCTTCGTTTACATCTAATTTTAATTCGTCTTTTCTTTCCATCCATTCAGGATGTCCGTAATATTTCGGGTGTACATCTTCTCCGCCTGAAAGGACAATGCCATCGCATTTTTCAAGATCGGATATATTATTTTCTTTTGAAGAAAGTTTTAATACCTGCACGGTTTCTGAAGCAAGCCACCGTTCGTAGTTGCTGAACTTATTGCAATCGGTAATTCCTATGGTGATCATAATTGTCTATAGGATGTTAATATCCAAATACTTCTTCAAGTGTCAGCCACTTCACAGTCCCGTATTTCTCCATCACTTTCTGGTCCAGCAATTTTTTATTGCCAAGTACAGTGATCGTATATTCCTTGTTGCTTACGTGTTCTGAATGAAAGCGTTTTACATCCGCCATTTTCATGTGTTGCGCCTCCTCGTAAATATACTTGCGTATGTCAGCGTTCAGACCGATCTTTTTAGCGCGCTCATAGTCAAAAAGTATGGAAGTTTTAGTGATGCGCGAACTGCGTATATTCTCAAGAACCGCCTTTTGGGCAGAAGCAAATGCGATGTTTGACTCAGGCATACTCCTCATCAGGTCCATGAGTCCTGCCATCGCCTCCGGGAACTTGTCTGCCTGTGCGCCTATGTAAGATTCGATGTAATTTGCTTTGTCAAGCCTGTCTGCCTCAACATAGTTTGAGTAAACAGCGTATGCAAGAGCTTTTGATTCCCGTAACTCCTGAAACATGATAGAGGACATTCCGCCTCCGAAATATTCGTTAAAAAGTCTGATGCCTGCTGCCAGGTTCTTATAGAATGTTTCTGATTTTGAGACCAGAATTATCTCAGCCTGTGTCATGTCATAATCGATCGCAAACACTTTATTGATTGGCGTAGGCAGTTCCTCGAACTTTGCTTCGGCAGGAAGCGGTTTCAATTGTTCAGGAGTAGTGTGGTTGCTGCTTATAATTTCGGAAACTTCTTCACCGCTCATAGAGCCATAATAAAGGATCCTGTGCTGAAAGGTGTTAAGGGATTTGATGATTTCAATAAGTTCAGTTGGTTGGAGATTCTTTAATTCCTTCTCTGAAAGTATATTTGTGAACGGAGACCTTGCTCCGTATTTAGCATAACTGAACATCGCCTGAAGGATGGAATTTTTGTCGAGCTTGGCATCACTTCTTTTTTTAATGATATCGGACGCAAGATTATTGAATGCTTCAGGATTAATTTTCGGATCATTTAACAGGCTTTCAAAGAGCGCAATCCCTTTTTCGAAATTTTCTGAAAGACCGTTCAGGTAAACGTATACATGATCCTCCGAGTTAGATACCCCGAAACTGCAGGCAAGTTTGTAAAATTCCTGCTGCAATTGTTCGGGAGTGTATTTTGAAGTGCCCAGATAGGGAAGATATTCGATTGCTACAGGAAGCTTTTTGTTGTGGTTGCTTCCCATGTCAAGAATATAGTACATGGTAAATGTTTTGCTTTCTGTATTCGGTGTATAGAGAAGCTGTACATTTTTTTTAAGAGTGAATTTTTGAATGTCTTTGTCGTAATCAAGGAATTGAGGCTCGACTGCTCCGGTCGGTATATTCAGAATTTTTTTTACAAAATCGCTTTGTTCATTGCGATTGGTTTCCACCGGATGAATTTCCGGTTTTTCCACTTTATTTACCGTGCTGTCTTCGCCCGTGCGCTTGTAAACAACAACATAATTTTCTCCGTATTGTTTTTTGGCAAAGTCTATGATATCCTGCTTCGTTATTTTTGAAAGATTGTCAATATGCTCTACCGTATTTTTCCAGGGTTCTCCCTCAATGAAGGAGGAGACAAAAGCATCTGCGCGTCCCCAGTTATTTTCGTATGTTTTTGTTTCCTGCAATTTTTTATTGCTCACGATTGCTGAAATCAGCCAGTCCGGAAATTCGCCTTTCTTGACTTTCTCTATTTCACCCAGCAAAAGCGCCTTCAGGTCTTCGAGTTTTTGACCCTCTTTTGGATCTGCAGAGAAAACGTGGACTGAATAATCTTTGAGCGTTACCCCATAGCTTAATGCTGAAAGGGCTTTTTGTTTCTGCACAATGTCAAGATCAATCAAGCCTGCTTTTCGGTTGAAGAGAATAGCATTGGTCAGTTCAAGCAGGTCCGCTTCTTTTGTTCCGGCACCGGGCAGTCTGAATCCAAGTATCATTGTTTCGGGAAAAGGACCGATAACTTCTTTGACAACAGGTGAAGCAATAGGATCCTCAACAGGAGGGTTAAAAGCAGGAACTGGCTTGGAGTTCAATTTACCCATGGTCTGGTCAATCCATTTGATCGTAGAATCTGGATTAAAATCTCCCGCCATGCAAAGCGCCATGTTATTAGGAACGTAATAGGTATCGAGGTACTCCCGTATTTTTTTTAAGGAAGGGTTTTTTAAATGTTCAATGGTGCCGATCGTGGTCTGGGTTCCGTAGGAGTGTTTCTTCCAGAGTTCACCAAAGAGTACCTCATTTATTTTTTCATAATCATCGTCCAGGATACGGTTCTTTTCTTCATATACCGCCTCCAGTTCCGTATGGAACAAACGAAACACCGGTTTTCTGAACCTTTCTGCTTCTATCATCAGCCATTTGTTAAGTTGATTGGTAGGAATATCGTTGACGTAGACGGTCTGTTCTACCCAGGTATAAGCGTTCGTGCCTTTTGCCCCGATATTTGCCATCATTTTGTCGTACTCATTCGCAATGGAATATTTTGCCGACACACCTGATATGCTGTCAATGATATGATAAATATTTTTTCGCTCCAACTCACCTTTTGTTTTTCCGTACACATCGTAAAGCGAGTCTATTTTTTTTAGTTCAATTTCTTCCTTAGCCAAATCTTTGCTCCCGTATTTGTCTGTGCCTTTGAAAAGCATGTGTTCCAGATAATGTGCAAGGCCCGTGGCATCGCTGGGATCATTTTTACTTCCTGCACGCACTGCAATATAGGTTTGAATGCGGGGAGCGTCTTTATAAACGCTCATGTAAACTTTCAGTCCGTTATCCAGTGTATAAATGCGTGCTTTTACAGGGTCATTGGGAACGGTATCGTATTTGTAGATTTTCTCAAGTGGAGGCAGATGAAAAGGGGCCTTCTCTTGAGTATAAGAATTTTGTATGGCAGGCAATGTGCCCCACGTAAACAAGATTCCAAAGAGGTAAAAAAAGATTTTCATTTTAACTTTTTGATGGATTTGGCTTATGGAGATAATTAAAAATCTATTTCAAGATTAAATTGCTGTCTTAGTTTCGCTATTGCAGGATTTTTTTCTGCCAAACGCTGGTATTTTTCTTCTCCGGTGTATGGTTTGCGTTCTCCCTCGTTTTTATCAACGATTATCTTTAGTTGCAGGGAAGATGTTCTCATTTCACTTCTAAGGAATGTGAGCAACTCTGTTTTAATCGCGTTGATCTCATCCTCCTGTACCTGGTTCAGTACGCTGAAAGTAATTATTGACTCGTCTTTCTGCACAGGTTTTCGGGCGGTGAGTGTGCTGGCAAGATTCACTTTCTTTTTATTCTTCAGGGACTCGGCAAAATTGTTCCATGCGGATTCCAGAGAGACACTTTCCGAACTTCCGGAATTAGACGAAGTTTTGTATTCCGCTTTTTGCTCTTTAACCGTGAAAGAAGATCCATTTCCGTTCGTCAGGGAAGAAATAGAAAGCAGACTTTTTATCGGAGATTTACTTGTGCTATTTTTACCGGGATTTGCAGCGGGTGAAGAAACAGATGTGACAGGCGGATCAGTTTTCAGAACAGGAATCGATTCAGTGGCTGTTTTTGAAACCGAAGCCGGTACTGTGTAAGGATTTTCTGCGGTTTCTCCATTTGGTTTGTCTAAAAATTCACTTTTTTTTTCCACACTTGATCCTGTGCCTGCATCTTGCAGAGAACAAAGTTGAAGTAATGTAAGTTCAACCAGCAAGCGCTGGTTACGGCTTGTTTTGTATTGAACATCTGCTTTGTTCAGCATGTTTAAGCCGCGCAGCAGAAAATCAATCCCGATAGCTATCGGGACTGTTTTCTTGCTTTGTGTTTTGTAGCGCTCCCGGATGCTGGCGCTAACTTCCATCAGCTGAAGTGTAGATTCATCTCGACATACAAGCAGATTCCGGAGGTGCTCTGCAAGCCCGTTAAGAAAATTATGTCCGTCAAAGCCTTTATTCAAAATTTCGTTGAAGATGAGCAGGGAGGAGGAAGTATTTTTTTCGAGCAAGGCATCCGTTACTTTGAAATAATAATCGTAATCCAGGATGCTGAGGTTGTCAATGACATTTTTGTAGGTAATACTGTCTCCCGTAAGCGATACCATCTGATCGAAAATACTCAATGCATCGCGCATGGCGCCATCCGATTTCTGTGCAATGATGTGAAGGGCATCTTCTTCGGCTTTTACTTTTTCTTTTTTGGCAATAGCAGCAAGATGTGCAACAGTATCTTCAATTTTGATCCGGTTGAAATCAAATATCTGGCAACGGGAAAGAATGGTTGGGATAATTTTATGTTTCTCAGTAGTGGCCAGGATGAAAATTGCATGTTTGGGAGGCTCTTCCAATGTTTTTAAAAAAGCATTAAAGGCCTGTTGAGAAAGCATGTGAACCTCGTCAATGATATAGACCTTGTGCGATCCGATCTGCGGTGCGAAGCTCACCTGGTTGATGAGGTTGCGTATATCATCCACGGAGTTGTTGGATGCCGCATCCAGTTCATAGATGTTCAGCGAATGTCCTGAATTGAAGGACTTGCAGGACTCACATTCATCGCAGGCTTCAATGTTCTTTGTGCACTTGAAGCAGTTGATCGTTTTTGCCAGGATACGGGCACAGGTGGTTTTTCCAACGCCTCGCGGGCCGCAGAACAAATAGGCCTGTGCAACATGGTTACTGCGAATGGCATTTTTGAGCGTGAAGGAGATAGGTGCCTGCCCCACAACCGTATCGAAGGTTTGGGGACGGTACTTACGTGCGGATACAATAAAATTCTCCATAAATCAGCAAAAAAGTCGCCCCCCGAACAATATAATCTGACCGGATTAAGCACACCACCAAAGGGTGGTGACATTTTGGGCCAAATATACGAAAAGGGGTAAAACCTTAAGTGAAAATTTCTAACTTTCGCTAATTTTGAAAAGATAAGTGTAAACCATTTTTTTTTATGTAAATTTGGCGTTTCCATAAAGGTTGTCGATTGCCTATGAAAACAAAAAAAATATTTCTTGTTAGTGGTTTTTTAGCAACTGTTCTGCATATTGGGTGTAATAAGGAGGATACCATAACCCCATTAAGCGGAATGCCGGTTGCTGGTACAGGGAACATCAATGCAACATGGACATTCGATAAGCCTCATAGTAACTTACGCTGGGAAACAGATTACTATGATTATTCAAATACAAAACTCGTAGGAAGGTTCAATAATTTTAATTTCACCCCGAAATTTGAGTTTAACGAATCCGACCTGTCCAAATGTTCTGTCAATGCGTGGGTGCAGCTTTCCTCCTTTGATTCAGGCGAACCCGGGAGGGACGGTCCCGGAAAGTGCGGCAGAAGTTATCTTGGAGTTACATACCTTGATACTATAAAAACGATCGTTGATCCTTTAAGCGATACCGCCTGGTTCAGAAGCGCATCCGTTGTTCGGTCCGGCACCGGGTATGTTGTGCATGGCACTTTTGGCTTTAACAGGTACCGTGCGCCAAGCGGTTATCCGGACGGAACGCGTATAACAAAGCCTGTAACGATGTATATGTCATACAATGGCATGATGGATTTTGACACGAACGGGGATGGGTTGTATGACAGATACCGGGCATCGCTTACAGGCAATTTTGTTTTCAACCGTTCCGATTATGTGGATATTACTTCCAGCATTCAATGGGTGCCTGTTCCGTCACCGGCCGATCAGGTTGGCAATGTTGTTGCGGCAAATAATAAAACCTACGGAGTATGGACCAAAGTGGTAGGAGATGAAATGAGCCTAACACTCAATATGCAATTTTATAAAGATCATTGATGACTATGTGCAAATGTTGATCATGAAAACAAAAACAGCCCCGATAACTATCGGAATCAGTTTGTTCCTTGCCGGCATCCTATGCACGGCCGGATGCAAAAAGGAGGCGGGGGTCATCGGAAAAAAAATAATTTCCGGGGTTGTATATTACAAGAACGGTGTTTCGGGCGCGGATGACCCGGCCCCCTCGGCAATTGTTTTCATCACCTATGGAGCAACAGAAGCAACAGGTTCTTATAATCAGACCACTACCACTAATTCAAACGGAGAATACAAAATTAAAGGGCTGCAAAAAGGAAATTATTTTGTTACCGCTGAGTATACCGATACTCATGGCTTTAAATACGCCACCTATGGTTACGCAGTTCAGATCAATAATAAAAAGAGTGAATTGAAATTGGATATCCGGTTGCAATAAGGCGGATCAAAATTAGGTTAGTATGAAAAAAATATTTAAACTATTTCTTGCCCTGGTCTGCGTACCTGCGTTTACAAACTGTTTTGCACAAGCGCCTACGTGGTATTGGGCAAAGAGCGGAGGATTAACCGGAGAGGAATTCGGTTATTCGGTTGCAATGGACAAGTCTGGCAATGTTTATGCTGCAGGTTCCTATACCAGCGCGACATTAACATTTGGAGCCATTACGCTTACCAATGCCGGGATGGGAGATGCTTTTCTGGTAAAGTTCAATTCAACCGGAAATATTCTGTGGGCTAAAAACATCGGAGGATCGGCAGGGGACGTTGGGCACGGTGTTGCAGTTGATGCGGCAGGAAATATTTATGTTGCCGGATGGTATGCCAGCGCAACATTATCCATAGGCAATACAACTTTGACGAATGCGGGTACAGCAACTCCCGATGTGTTTATTGCCAAATACGATGTTTTCGGAAATGAGCTATGGGCGAAAAGCATTGGAGGACCGGGTATTGATTTGTGCAGCAGCATAGCCGTTGATGCGGGAATAAACCTGACAGTTGCCGGAAGATTTACAGGAGTTACGGCATTAATCGGATCGGTTACCCTTACCAATGCATCGGCAGGTACCAATGATATTTTTATTGCTGAATATGATTCGTCAGGCGCTGTTTCCTGGGCAAAAAGCATGGGAGGAACGGGCGATGATATCGGAGAATGTGTTGCGGCCGATGCATCCGGAAATTCATACCTCTCCGGTTCATTTACCAGCGCCAGTATTATGTTCGGCACACAGACACTTACTAACGCTGGAACAGGGAATGATATGTTTGTTGCTAAATTTGATAATTCGGGAAATGTAGACTGGGCAAAAAGTGCCGGCAGCACAGGAGCAGAGATTGGGTATGGCGTGGCAGTGGATGGAAACGGGAATGTATTGGTAACAGGATTATTCGATTCTCCCGTTTTAAGTTTTGGCGCCAATCTACTCAACAATTCCGGCTATTCAGATTTTTTTCTTGCAAAATATGACATTTCGGGCAATGTGATATGGGCAAACAGCGCTGGAGGCCCGTATGACGATGCAGGG
>SCSP01000145.1 GCA_004297845.1 Bacteroidota bacterium
GCTTTCTCCGCCCGCTGCGACAAATGTACCGCTTATCCGTTCCCAGTTAATGGAATCCTGAATAATAGAGTTCGATATTATTTGTGGAGTTACCGGAAGCATATAAACATTGCCTGTTGTTACTTGTGAAGCTGAGAAATAAGCGCCCCACCCATCTATAAAAGACGGGGAAGCAAAGTTTTTGTTTGCCATAGTTGCATACATTGTAAAAGCATAAGTAGTTCCTGCTACGAGTGAAGTTGAAAGAGGCGCCTGAATATATTCATAACTACTGCCAGCGGATTTACTAGGGTATCCAAATCCTATATATCCATTTCCTGTCCTCGCAGGTTGATAACCAAAATTATTAGAAGGAACTCCTCCTCCACAAGCATGAAAGAAATCGGAAGTGCCGCCAGTCGTAGGACTTATATAATTCCATGGTGTTGCATAAGCAATTATATTAGTAAAGACGCTGGTATAACCTGTAGGGCACGTACTATATGTTTCAAAACCCGGATTGGGAACATAGTTTACAGAATTGTTTACTATGTTAGTTGTAATTTTTCTGTTGCCTGCAGGAACTGTAACAGCGGGGGTATAAGCAGTTCCTCCCACGGTAACCGAAGTAAACTGCGCATCAACAAAATTTCCAACGGTAGCGGTGCAGGGAATATCATAGATAAGCCAAAAATAATTTTTACCCTTACTTAAATTAATAGTGCTTGTCAAAGTTATAACCCCACTGGGATTTGCTACGGTAGTACTTACTTGTTGGTCTCCGGGGGCGTGAAAGACAGGTGTTGTTCCCGTGTACCAAAGCTGGGCAGAGGTAATATCGGCAGTATTGGTTGTGCCGGTTGTGTTCATTGTAAAGGATGTGGCTGATAAGGAGGCTCCGGTGGAACCACCGATCTCCACTACAAGATAAATAATTTCATTTTCAGCAGTGCCCAGCAATGCGTCAAGTGTAGATGCTGTAACGGATGCAGACATTTTATAAAATAATGCAGTTTGTGCTATGGTATACAATCCTCCCGAAAAAATATTGTCTGCTCCAGTAGCATTTGTCGCCAGCATTTTTATATCATTTGTAACGCAACACATAAATCCGCAATTGCCAGGATAGGGGTTCGGGTTTGCACACGGAGCACCCATGAAAGAAGGATTAGAAATATTATTTAAAACAATGGTAAAAACAGCGCCTTTTGCTATAGCAACGGGAGAATTAAAAACAATTTCCAAACTGCTGTTAAAACTCCAACCTGCTATTGCTACTCCATTGTAAGTGCCTCCGGTAAAGGTGGTAATATCACCCGCAGGAATCGAGATACGGATTGATTGTCCTATCGCAATATAAGAGTTGGCAGTGGGACCACCTCCCGATGCCGGGTTAGTTGCGGTTAATGTATAAGCAGAATACGCATTCTCTCTGTTG
>SCSP01000146.1 GCA_004297845.1 Bacteroidota bacterium
CAATGCCTGACAAGGATTTCTATAAAAACACACGCGGTATTTTAGTTCGCGGTGATATCGGGTCAAAATTTTCTTTTGAGAGTTCTTTTTATGAAAATCAAGCCACCTTTGTAGAGTACATTAAAAATTTCAATGATACCTTTCTGGTTGTGCCCGGGCAAGGCAGGTGGAAAAAATTCAAAAACAACGGGTATGACTTTGCGATGGCTTCCGGCTGCATTTCATATTCACCAAACAAACATTTCAATTTTCAAGTCGGGCACGGGAAACATTTCGTTGGGGATGGAT
The DNA here is from genome assembly GCA_004297845.1 of Bacteroidota bacterium. Lineage (GTDB taxonomy): Bacteria > Bacteroidota > Bacteroidia > Palsa-948 > Palsa-948 > Palsa-948. Next base: position 289 of record SCSP01000146.1, read on the forward strand.
ATCGTTCACTTCTTTTGAGTGACAATGCTTTCAATTACCCCTTTGCGCGCATCACCTCTGTCTTTGGAAAGTTTCAATACACAAATCTCTATGCTTCCCTGATGAATCTTACTTCCGGTGGCGTAACCACTCCTCCAGGAACTGAAAGATTATTTCAGAAGAAAGCGGCAAATTTTCAATTCCTCAGCTGGAATGTTCATAAACGCATTCAATTAGGATTTTTTCAGGGGCTTATCTGGCAGGCCAGCGACTCCACGAACCGGCAATATTTGAAATTATCGTATGCAAGTCCGCTCATTTATACGGCAGCATTTACCGAAGGCCTGCGCGGAGACAATAATGTCCTGCTCGGAGCAACATGGAAACTAAAGTTCACAAATTCAATTTATTTTTATGGACAATATATGATGGACGACTGGGGAGGTACTTTTACACATTATAGATCCGGATTGCAAATTGGCATGAAATATTTCGATGTGTTTGGCTTAAAGAATCTGCATTTGCATGTTGAAGGAAACAGCATCATGCCCTATTCGTACGCATCAAAATACCCATCGCAAAGCTACACGCATTACAACCAAGCCATGGCGCATCCGCTTGGATCTAACTTTGGGGAAGCAATTGTAATTATAAACTACCGCACAGGAGATTTTTTTACTCAGGTAAAATTTAATTATGCAACCTCAGGGGTAGATCATGCAAACACAAATTACGGAAATAACCTATTTGTATCAGATACGTTCAATCTTCCCTTAGACCTGAATTGGGCGGAAAGAAAACTTGCGATTCTTGATTTCCACATCGGTTACCTTGTAAACCAATCCACCAACTTCAATATAGTTGCCGGGATCTCAAACCGAAGCAGCATAAGCCCCTTTGAAAACTCCCAAACAAACTTTGTGTATTTCGGCATACGCACATCCCTGAATAATGTTTACTATGATTTTTAGGTGCTCAGGCATTAAGGTATAAGTTATGCGTAATAATTGTTGACCGACAGCAATCACGTTCTCTTGTGATATTTATCATTTTTCGTTTGACAGATAGTGCCGACATTTGGCAGAAATTTTATCAATATGAACCAGACACATTTACACTTACTGATAACTCACCTTCCGATTTTCGGTTCTATTTTCGGTGGACTTGTTTTAGCACACGGACTTTGGACAAAAAGCAATCCAACAAAAATTGCTGCATACAACCTTTTCATAATATCTGCAATTGGTGTTGGTGTTGCTTATCTGACAGGAGAAGCCGCTGAAGAAACAGTTGAAAACATTCAGGGCGTTGCAAAAAAGATGATTGACCAACACGAAGACTTTGCTGGCTTTGCATTAGTATCATTAATAATATTAGGCGTTGCTTCTATTGGCGGACTTTTTCTGACTTTGAGAAGATCAGTTTTGACAAAAAAGGTAGCCTTTGTGATATTATTTATTTCCATAATTAGTTCCTGTTTGGTTGCAAGGACAGGTTATTTAGGCGGACAAATAAGACACATAGAAATCAATAACCCGACTACATCAACACAAGGACAGGGTGGAGAAAATGAAGATGATGATTAAATCAATCTAACCCAATTCTTCGTAACCGAAAGATGCGCCTGTCGCTGAACTGTTAAGGTAATTCTTCCTGTTCAACCGGAGAATTTTCTATGCCTGTACCAAACTCAAAATAGATTCAAACAAGGTTTTTCCATCTGTAT
>SCSP01000147.1 GCA_004297845.1 Bacteroidota bacterium
AATATTAATTATCAGTTATTTGTGTAAATATATTAATAATAAGTTTATATGAAATATCGAAAATTAACCTACTTTCGCCTGTAAGAAAATTTTTTATGCAGAGTAATTCAAGCAAAAACGAAGAAATAGATCTTCTTGCCATCTTAAACGGGATAAAACGAATATTTATTTCATTGTTTTTGTTTTTTATCCATTGTATTGGTATTGTACAAAAGAGATGGCTGATTTTTTTACTTTTTTCGATTCTGGGTGCAAGTGCAGGCTACGGATTATATCGTTATCTCAGACCGGTATATGTTTCCTCGCTTTCCCTTTCTTCCAGTATCCTTTCCAATGACTACTGTGCAGACATGATTGAAAACCTGAGCGAAATTGTGAAAGACGGCACTCCTGATCTTTTGGCCAAACGGCTGAACATTGAAATACCTGCTGCGAAAGAAATTAAGAGAATTGAATTCAGCAACTTCAATGAAAAACTCAATAAGATGTATGAAGACAGGGACACGATAGTTCTCGGCATTCCCTTTAAGATTATTGTATATTCCTACAGCAACACTGTTTTTGAAACCGTTGAGGCTGCTCTGGTGAGCTATCTTGAAAACAATAAATACGCCCTGAAAAGAAAAGAAATAAAAAAGCAAAATCTTGAAGCATTACGGGGTAAGTTAAATAGTGAGTTAATTCAGCTCGACACTCTAAAGAAAAATTTATCCGCGAATATCCTTCCCCGCGGCACCACGTCTGGTTTTGTTTTCGGACAACCTATAGATCCGATCAATGTTTACAAAGCCGGCATAGAGATGTTTCGAAATGATCTTAATGTAAGGGAAGATATTCTTTTAATTGATGGAATACAAGTGGTTGACAGTTTTTCCCCACGAGATAAACCTGATAGCCCCAAGCTCTGGAAAATGATAGGCGCTTGTGTATCTCTTATGCTATTCTTTGCTTTTATGCTCTCGTACCGGCTTGAAAGGAAAAAGACTTAGCGGTGGAAATTTGCAGAGGACTATCCATTATCCATTCTGTTATTGAGAATCATCCATCCAGCGCTTTAAGACAAAAAGCATCCAGATCAAATTCCCAAAATCTTCTTTCCCGCTGTTGTTGTCTTCCGTTATCTGCCGGATCACTTTCTGATCCAATCCAAAATCGGAATTGTACAACGATTGCAGTTTTGGTTCAAAAGCTTTGTCCTTGAACCATTCCCGGAGAGGAATGCTGAATCCTTTTTTAGGCGCTCTGAGGAGTGCAGGCGGAAGTCGCTTTCCTATTGTATTTCGGAGCACGCTTTTTCGCTCATAGCCTTCCATCTTAACATCCCTGTGGACCCTTGCCATATACTCCACCAAACGGTAATCCAAAAAGGGCACACGGGTTTCGAGCGAGGATGCCATGCTCATGCGGTCCACTTTAGCAAGAAAATCATCCGGAAGCAAAACTTTGAACTGAAAGAACATCAACTGATAAAAAGGATGTTTGATTGGATATTTCGAAAAGAAATCGCTGATGAAATCCGAAAGTTTTATCTGCTTCTCCGGATGCAGCATCAGTTCTTTCGCCAATGCAGGCCTGCACCATGATTTTGCCATCAATCTGTTACCGAAAGTTTCATTTGAAAATGACAGCGCTTTTGCCACCTGCTTTAATTTATACCGGCTGCCCCCGCTGAATAAATTTGCTGCAGAATTAACCATACCGGGCATCCCTTTTCTCAGAAAGAAAGGGGCATACTGATATTGCTCAACAAATTTCTCCACCAGATTAGAATTGTATCCGGAAAGCACCTCATCTCCTCCATCCCCTGTTAAAACCATTTTAACTTTTTGCGCTGCGATCTTGGATACTGCTCCGGTTGGCAAAGCGGACGAATCCCCGAAGGGCTCGTCAAAATGATGCGTTATCTTTTGCATAGCTTCATCAAAGCCATCCTGCTCGATCATATATTCATGATGGTCAGTTTTAAATTTTTCTGCCACCTGAGCGGCCAGTTTTCGCTCATCGAACATTTTTTCTTTGGATCCGATCGTAAAAGTTCTCACAGGCTCTTTACTGATTTCACTCATCAGGAATACAATGCCTGCCGAATCCAGCCCCCCGCTTAAAAAAGCTCCGTAGGGAACATCGCTTCTCATTCTTATTCTGACAGAATCTTTAAGTAAGTTTTCAAAGGTTTCATAGACCTGTTTTTTATTCGAGGTCATATTTTCTTCATCTATCTCCGGCATATCCCAGTACTTCTTTTCCTGCACTGAATTTTGAGAAACGATCAGATAATGCCCGGCTTGAAGTTTAGAAATATTTTTATAGAAAGTATAAGGAGCCGGAATATATCCAAGCGATAAATAAAGTTCTGTTAATTCAAGGTTGGGAACACGCGGGCAACCGTAGGCAAGAATACTTTTTATTTCCGAGCCAAAAAGAAATGTACCGTCATACACCGTATAAAAAAGCGGCTTCTCCCCTATCCGGTCGCGTGAAATAAAAAGCTGATTTTTTCTTTCATCCCAGAGTGCCATGGCCCACATGCCGTTCAGTTTGTTCTGACAATCTGTTCCCCATGTTTCATAGGAGCGGATAATGACCTCGGTATCGGAATTGGTATGGAATTTACAGCCAAGTTTTTTAAGCTCATCCCGCAACTCTATGTAATTATATATCTCCCCGTTAAAAATTACTGCAATGCTTTTATCCTCATTGAACATGGGCTGATCTCCTGTTGTCAGGTCAATAATGGTCAACCTGCGATGGCCAAGGCCGATATGGTTCTTACCATAATAGCCTTCTCCATCCGGTCCGCGGTGAAACAGCGTGTCCGTCATTTTTTTCAATAACACTTCGTTCACCGCTCGTGACGGATCAAAATGAAATATTCCCGTAATACCGCACATAATTATTCCAAAAACACCTTTATCCAATTAACCAATACATACCGAAAATTCGTAGTCATTCGATACCCGTACTTCAAAAAATATCTTTGATAGCCTCTATTAAATTGAAAAATGTCTGCGGTAAAATTGCCAGCGTGAACACAACTCCGAACAACGATCCCCAGTAATGTACATCGTGGGCAATATTATCCCCTCCGCGTTTTGCCATGTACCAACAATAAACAAGGTATAGAATTCCGAAGACAGGAGCAGGAATCGGAACCGGGATGAAGAGGAGAGCTAAGTCCATCCATGGATTCAGGAGAATTGCTGAAAAAACGATGGCCGATACTGCGCCTGAAGCGCCTACGGCATTGTAATGGTAGTCATTTTTATGTTTCTCATACGAGGGAATGGTGGATGCGATAACGCTGGTAAAATAAAGCAGAAAGAAATAAGTTTCTCCTCTTACAGGTTCGAATGATGAAATGAATCTCTCCTCTACCATGCCTCCAAACATATACAGCACATACATATTCATGGCCAGATGAATAAAATCTGCGTGGAGAAGAGCGTGTGTGATAAACCGGTACCATTCTTTGTTTGTGCGTACAATGCTGGGGTTGAAAAGAAGTTTTGAGAACATGGCTCTGTTCTGAAAAGCAGGGATGGAAACAAGGCAGGTAAGCGCAATGATGAGATAGGTGATCATAAGAAAGCATAAAGGTATAAGGAAATAAAGGTGTACATATCATAATTCTTATCTGTTTGTCAGGAAATGAAAAATATTTTTTTTCTTAATATATAGCGTTTTTGCTCCTCTTTCTCTTGGGCGGGCTGAGGCGCTTCTCCCAAGGCACCTGGGTGCAGAAAGCAAACTTTGGAGGCTCAAAGCGATTGGGAGTGGTAGGATTCTCCATAGGTAAGGTAATAAAGGATATTTTGGAATTGGAGAAGCCGCAGCTTTTTCATTTTATTACAATGACTTTTGGGAATATAATCCTGCATTAAATACATGGACGCAAAAGGCAAATTCACCAGGTGCAACACGATTAGGTGCATCGGTTTTTACAATAGCAAATAAGGCGTATATTGGTACTGGACAATCTCAGGGTTTTTATAATGATCTTTGGGAATATGACGCCATCACAAATACTACAAATATTTTTTTCAGTCCTTGCCGTAATTGCTTTAGGAAAACTTTGTCTTCTGAAAATACAAAATCAATGCTGCTTTGTTTGATAAGCGAGGGCAATAACTCGTGTGCCCGCTCAATCAAATGCTGTTGCTGTTGTTCATTATCTCCGCGCCAACAGTTTCAATTACTTCATACTTCCCTGATGATTTATCAATGATTTGAATGCTGATACTCCCGCTTTTGTTTTTCTTCTTCCGTATAAACACACTACAAAAACACACACGGGACACCCAAAAACAGCCGTTTATGGAACACTTTTCATAGGAGAGGCAGAAAAAAAATTGGGCGATTCGCTACTAATGCGGAAAACAGGAAGCGAAGGAAGCTTTGACCGAGGCGAATGTCGCAAGGGCTTCGTGTAATCAATAACCTTTCCCCTGGTTACGAATTACGGATCTGTAACGAATATTACGAATGACACGCCACCCCTGATTAGTGACATTCGTAATGGATTCGTTAATTGGTAACCAGGAAGATACGTATCTCAATTGATACGCTTGAGGGGCACTTCTTTCACCGGAGAAATAATCAAAGGCACCTTCTCCACCGTAACATTATCCATATCCAGCCCAAAGGATTTTTCATCGGACTGACTCAGGTGCTTTAACAGGAAATAACTGTCCATGATTATTTTTTCATAGAAGGGAAGTTCATTCTCGTAGGAAAGAAATTTTTCCAGCACCACAAACCGGAAATCCCCGATGGCATCGTTCTTTTTAGAATCATATCTGCTTGTAACATCCACTTCTTTGGATTCGAGCAGATCGTGCACCACTTTTTCAAACATCAGGTTGATGCGGGGCGCTACGCGGAATCCCAGGCGGAAATCAATGCGTATCACATCCTCAGGCGCAAGAATACTGACCTTGTAGTCCATTCGGTACGGTTCATTTACCACATCCACATGCACTAACCAATAGATATCCGCACGCTTGGGGTGATTTTCCAGAATAGATTGTACCACGGCAGCTTCGATCTCACGGATCTCATTGGCGCTGGTAAGGTAAACGAGATGCGTTGCATATTTCGGAACGCTGGTATCCCGGCTCAGTTCTATCAGTTCCGGTACATATTGATCCAGGCTGACAAACTCCAGATACCGATTGCGGATCTTGCGCGCCTGGAACCAGGTCCACATGACAGCAATCAGAACTGCACCGATCAAAAAACTAACCCAGCCTCCATGTGCAAACTTACTGAGGTTGGCAACAAGGAATGAATATTCAATGATGGAATAAAAAAGAAAAAAGAAAATAATGAAAACAATATTATATCGCTTGAGTAATAAAAAGAAGGAAAGCAGAATGGTTGTCATTATCATATTCAGATTGATGGTAAGTCCGTACGCAGCTTCCATGTTTGATGACTCCTTAAAATAAAGTACCACTCCAATGCATCCTGCAAAAAGCATCCAATTCACGGATGGAATATACATTTGTCCACTCAGATCGGTAGGATGAACGATTCTTACTTTAGGCCAAAAATTCAGCCGGATCGCTTCGTTGATAATTGTAAACGACCCTGTGATCAAAGCCTGACTCGCCACAATTGTAGCGCCTGTGGCAATAACAATTCCCGGAATAAGAAACCAGGACGGCATGAGCGCATAAAAGGGATTTACACTGCCAAGCATTTCTCCCTGATGTCCTAACAGCCATGCTCCCTGTCCGAAATAATTGAGAAGAAGCATTACTTTTACTGCCGACCAGCTGATACGTATGTTTGATTTTCCGCAGTGGCCCATATCGGAATACATTCCTTCAGCCCCTGTTGTACAAAGGAAAACTGCTCCAAGAATCCAGAATCCCTGAGGATATTCCGCCAGCAAGTGATACGCATAATACGGATTTATGGCTTTTAAAATTTCCAGGTTCTCCAGGATGGAGGAGGCTCCGAGAATGCCGAGCATGGCAAACCAAATAAGCATCATGGGTCCGAAAAACCTGCCGATCATTCCGGTTCCAAATTGCTGAACGGCAAACAGGCAGGTGATGATCAACAATACAATTGGGAGGGTAGGAATATGACTGTTCAGGTTTCGCAAACCTTCCACGGCCGATGAAACTGAAATTGCAGGAGTAAGAATACCATCAGCAATGAGGGCGCTGCCTCCAATAATTGCCGGAATGATGAGCCAGTATATTTTTGTCTTCTTAACAAGGGTATAGAGCGCGAATATCCCTCCTTCACCTCTGTTATCTGCACGCAATGTAAGGATTACATATTTTAAAGTTGTTTGAAGCGTTAACGTCCAGAAGATGCATGAAATTCCTCCCAACACCAGATCATAACTGATCTCATGCAATCCAATAATTGCTTTTAATACATAAAGGGGGGAGGTGCCTATATCTCCGAAGATAATGCCGAGGGTAACTAACAGGGCTGCACCGGATATTGCCGGTACATGATGATTCCTTTCGCTTGACACAAATCTTTTCTTAAACTTCCGGTCGGAGAGTAACCCACGCAGGATTTTATCCAACGGAGTAAATCTACAAAATAACTGATTGTTGGCTGTATTTCATTGTTTTT
>SCSP01000148.1 GCA_004297845.1 Bacteroidota bacterium
AAATTTTTAGTCTTGATTTGCCTGACGGTGTTTATTTCATGCAGATATCCGCCATAGGCGGAGAAGGCAATTCGGCAATCAATAAAAAGATCATTATACAGAAATAACATGATGTACGCGCAGTTTTTTTTCAATAACGATGATCGGATATTTCCTCTTCCTCCTCTTCCAAGCATAATCGGGAAGGAGGGAGGGGAAGCGCGGGGCAAAGGCAAGGCCTCCTTTCCGCCAAAGCAGAAACGCACTCTTGGGAGGATCCCTGTGGGCAAAAAACAATAGCGGCTATGAGCGTGCCAGGTCCTTTTGGCCATCAGTATCGGCTATTTTCCGCCTCACCACCTCCGCAAAAGTCTTATTCTCTATTTTACTTTCCAACCAGCTGATGTAATCAAAATATTCAAAAGCATTTTTTTCATATTCATCTTTTTCAAGAGGCAGCAATTCATTCTTCAGTTTTTGAAATACCGGTATCAGTTCTTTTTGCGTGTTGATTTTCGGAAGTTCATTCCGGAAGAAATAAATGAGGATGGTTTCAAATTTATAAATCTGCTCTTTTTTATGGAGAAAACGGTAGAAAGATAAGATGAGGGACGGAAGAATGTCAATATGGCCTGCTTCATAATGAGCCAGGATATAAAACAAACGGAGAAAATTCTCGAAATCCTGCCGTATCGCAAAATGTATTTCATCCCGTATCCTGTTCAGCCAGGAAATGCACTGGTGAAAATTACCGGTACCGAAGAAGGATATGGCAATATGGCCGAACAGATTGACCTTTTCAAAATCATTCAGCCTTTCTTCGTACAAAGGCAATTCGGACAGCACGGTTTTCAGCGTTTGATTGGATTTGTCGAACCAGCCCATGCTGTTGAGATAATTCAATTTATGGTAATAAAGCACCCAAAAAAAACGAGGCCGTATCTGCTGTGAGGTTACTATGAAATTCAGCTTTTCAAGTTTGCCGATGAAAAAAGAAACTTTATCATATTGGTTGCTGTTTGAGCAGGCGACCAGCACATTGCTCAGGCAGGTGATATAGTAAAAAAGATTCGCTTTTATTTTTTGGGGGTGTTCCTCCATGTGGCGGAGGCTGGATGTGAAATGCCGGCAGGCATCTGTCGCATTGCCTTTGATCTGGGCATACAGGGCATGCGTATCATAAAATTTCAGCTTAGCTTCATAGGTTTTTGCTAAGGATTCGTCTTTCAGATATTTATTGCGGATTATTTTTTCGATCTCAGCAAAATGCTTTTTGTCGCGGGCAATGCCATACCTGTAATAATAAACACCCAGGCGATAATACAGGTCGCGGTATATTTTGGTATTTTGAATAAGCGAGATCTCTTCCAATTCTTCTTCCATTATTTTTTCAATCCATTGCGGATCGAATTTTTTCAGCGCCAGATCCATTTCCGCGTGCCTGTAAATTTCCAGCAGCGCCCAGTGCAGGTCATTTTCTTTCGCAATCTTTTTCGCCTTGTCAAGCACCTTCCGGCATTGTTCATACAATTCCTTGCCGTATAAAAAATAGGCCCGGTGCAAATGGCTTTTAACTTCAGGTAAAGCCGCGGCATGATAATTTTCCATGCTTTTCAGGAGCAGGTTATAAAGCCGCTTTTTTGCCATGGAAAACCACGCGGTATTTTTTTTTCTGCCGGAATGTTCCATGATTTTATTTTCATCATAATCCTTCTGTTTCACTATTTCATCAAACAGCCACAGATAAAACTTTTCGCTTCCTTGCAATGAAGCGGTTAGTTTGAAATACCGCTTTTCCGACATGCTAAGAGATTGTATCAGCTGATGTAAATCCTTTGAAGGGGTCATTTTTAGTAATCAGATTAGTGAAAATAATATCATTAATTTATCGATTATTC
>SCSP01000149.1 GCA_004297845.1 Bacteroidota bacterium
TACAGATAACAGATTCATCAAATGACAAATAAATTACAAATCTCAAAGACGAAGTTCTCAAAGAATTATGTAATCCTTTTCCTCATCTCCTATCTCTCCCCCTTTGGGGGAGCCGGAGGGGGCTGTGCTTTTTCCCAGAATATTGGCATCAATACCGCAGGCAATCCGGCCGATGGTTCAGCAATGCTGGATGTATCTTCCGCCAGCAAAGGCATGCTCATTCCACGGGTTGCCCTCACCATTACCACTAACAACGCTCCCGTTGGCGCAGGTGTGGCAACCAGTTTGCTGGTATATAATACGGCCACCATAAATGATGTTACTCCCGGCTATTATTATTGGACCGGAACTGCCTGGGCGCGGTTCAGCACCGGATCAGGAGGCGGCAGCTGGCTGCTTCTCGGCAATAGCGGAACGGTGGACGGCACCAACTTCCTCGGCACCATTGATGATAAGCCCCTTAACTTCAGGGTAAATAACATTAAAGCGGGGAGAATAGAAACTAACAGCGCCCTCGGCAATGTATTTCTTGGGTACAGGGCAGGCAATGTCAGCGCTGCTAATGGGATGAATACCGCCATCGGCAGTGATGCGCTCAAGAACACCACCAGCGGAACAGGCAATGTCGCCATCGGAGTGCTGTCGCTTGCGGCCAATATTGACGGATCTCAGAATACCGCTGTCGGGCACGATGCGCTTACAGGCAATAGCTCAGGAGGAAACAATGTCGCCATCGGAGAGTCTGCGCTCCGCAGCAACACTGCCAGCCTCAATACTGCCGTTGGAAGCTGGGCGCTTCTTAACAACTCCACAGGATCCTCCAATACCGCCATCGGATGGTCTGCGCTTTATGGGAACGGACAAGCAAGCCAGAATATAGCCATTGGCAGCAGTGCATTATACAGCCAGTCTTTCGGAGGCGCTCCATGGAACAGCAATAATGTGGCTGTCGGCTTCCAGTCACTTTATTTGAATCAGCCGGCTTCGACCTCCGATGGCGATGCTAATGTTGCCGTAGGCGCTATTGCAATGTACAGCAACATCACAGGGCGGTACAATGTCGCTGTCGGACTGCAGGCGCTTACTGCCAATAACGGCCACTACAATGTCGCCATCGGCCGGCAAGCGATGTGGCAGGCGACTTCCGGAGAATCCAATACCGGTATCGGAATGAATGTAATCAATTCGCTCACTACAGGAGACAGAAATACCGGACTGGGATATGGAGCACTTTGGACCAACAGCACAGGAAATAATAATACTGCTGTCGGTTATATAGCTGATGTATCAGCGTTCAACCTTGATAATGCCACGGCAATAGGCAGTGGCGCCATTGTGAACGCAAGTAATAAAGTGCGTCTTGGAAATACTTTTGCAACTATTGTGATTGAAGGACAGACCGCCTGGACAAATCCCAGCGATGGACGTTTCAAGTATAATGTTAATGAAGAAGTAAAGGGTTTGGATTTTATTATAAAGCTTCGTCCTGTTAACTACCAATTCGATACAAAAAAATTCGATGAGTTTTTGATGAAAAACATGCCTGACAGCGTTCGCGTCATGCGCATAAATGGCAATGATTATTCCTTGTCACAAAGAATCATGCACACCGGTTTTATCGCCCAGGAAGTTGAAAAAGCGGCTAAAGAATGCGGATATTATTCATTTGACGGAGTGCATGTTCCGGTGGATGATAACGACAATTACTCGGTGGCTTATTCGCAATTTGTTGTTCCCTTAGTAAAAGCGGTGCAGGAGCAACAAAAAATAATAGACAGCGGGCAGCCGGCAATAGATAAACTTCAAGCGGAAAATAAAAAGCTGAAAGCGGAATTTGACAGTACGCTGAAAAAACTGGAAGAATTGTCAGGCATCCGAAAAACAAAATAATAATTATGAAATCACGTATTAAATGAAGTCGGGCAGGGATTTCGCCTTTTGGCGGACCACCTCCGCAAAAGGGCGGTTTTCTATTTTGCTTTCTAACCAACTGATGTAATCAAAATAAGTAAAAACATTTTTTTCATACGGAGATTTTGAAAGCGGGGCAATTTTGTTTTTGAGTTTTTGAAATGCCTGTAGCAATGCTTTGGGAGTTCCCGTTTCCGGCAGTTCATTCCGGAGAAAATCTATAATAATGGATTCAAATTTATACAGCTGTTCTTTTTTATGGAGAAAACGGTAAAAGGATAAAATGAGAGAAGGAAGAATGTCGGCATGGCCTGCTTCATAATGGGCCAGAATGTAAAACAAACGCAGGAAACTTTCAAGGTCCGGCCTTATCTTAAAAGGAATTTCGTTCCGTATCCTGTTCAGCCAAAAAATACATTGTTGGAAATTACCTGCACCGAAGAACGACATGGCGATATTGCCGAACAGCGTGGACTTGTCAAAATCATCCAATCCTTTTTCATATAAGAGCAGTTCGGATAATGTGCTTTTCACTGCCTGCTGCGATTGATCGAACCGGCCCATGGTATTGAGATAATCCAATCTGTTGTAATGAAGAATGAAGAACAAACGGGTTCTTACTTCCTTCGATTTCACTGCGGAGTTTAACTTTTCAAGTTTGTCAATGAAAATTGGAATTTCATCA
>SCSP01000150.1 GCA_004297845.1 Bacteroidota bacterium
AATAAAAAAATGGAAAGAGACAGGCAGTTATATGATTTAATAATGTTTTTTTTCCAAAAGCATTAGATACTTCGATAAGGACGATAAAGCATAAAATAAGATCTACATAAGGAATAAAAAGCATCAATGCCCACCATTTTGGTTTTTTTGCAATATGATGTAATATGGAATAATTGTAGATAGGAATTAACGACTTCCATCCTTGGTAACCGGCCTTGATAAATATTAAGTAAAATGAAAAAAAATGTAAAACGAGTATAATCGTTATGGAAAGTAAAAAAAAATTCATTTTAGTTAAATATACTGCGTATGGTTTCTATAATGACATCAGGTCATTCATTCCAAAAATCCCTTTCTTTCCCTTTATGAATTCAGCAGCAAGCACAGCGCCCATGGCAAATCCTTTGCGGTTGTGTGCTTTGTGCATGATCTCGATGTCATCAATGCCGGAGAAATATTTTACGGTGTGTGTGCCGGGCACTTCGTCAATGCGTTTGGAAATTATTTCAAGCTCTTCTCTTTTTTCTGTCTTGGCATTTACCCATTTTCTCTTTTTCGTAAAACTGCCTGTAATCTGGTTGGCGAGGGAGATGGCGGTGCCGCTGGGCGCATCCAGCTTGTGGACGTGATGAACTTCTTCCATCGATACATTGTATTCCGGGTAGGCATTCATCATCCTTGCCAACTGCTCATTTATTTTAAAGAACACATTTACGCCAATACTGAAATTGGAGGCATAGAACAGACATCCATTATTCTCCTCGCAGAGTTTTTTCACTTTTTCGAGCCTGTCGTACCAGCCCGTTGTACCTGCTACAACCGGTATGCCGGACCTAAAACACAGGGTCATATTTGAAATTGCGCTTGCAGGTGTGCTGAACTCAATAGCAGCATCGCATTTTTTCAGGTCATCTTTGGTGATTGAATGGATGTTGTTCTCGTCAATTTTTAAAACGACTTCATGCCTTCGCTGAAGGGCGATCTGTTCGATCTCCTTTCCCATTTTACCGTACCCGAAAAGAGCAATTTTCATAGTGTACGAAAGTACGAATCTCCTGGTTATAAATTAACGAATCTCATTACAAATTTTACGAATATGATGACACGAATGATTAGTAATATTCGTTACCTATTCGTTGATTGGTATGCAGGAAGAACTTAAAAGGTGAGTGTTAATGTCAATCCCGCGGATGGTTTTCTTCTGTATGCGTGCATGTTCAGTGCCGGAAGCACATGAAAGGAAAGATCATCGCTCACATCAAAGCGTATGAGATGGGCATCCACGTATGCATCTACAATATTGAGGGTATAAAACAAGGCGGTCAGGATCACATTCAGGTCGCGGTATTTCTGATGATAGGATTGCAGTTCGTGGAGCTGGGCTTCCGAATACTCAGGGTACATGTCAATAGCGCTTGCTGTTGTATCAATTTTATTTACGTAGGCCTGTTTATATTTCCTGTATAGTTTATTATTGAAGTTGAAAAAGTAAATGGTAGTGCCCATGCTTGCATATACGAGTGGAATCTTCCAAAACTTTTTATTGTACGCCTGTCCAAGTCCCGGAACACAGGCGGAAAAGAGCATGGCGACCGAAGGGGGGTACTTACGGACTTTGGAAGAGTCATGAGATTCCCTCTCTCGAACTGCGTTTCCAACCTCCGGTTGTTCCAAAGGAGGAGAGGATTGATCCTGAGCAACAGAAACTAAAAAAGCGGAGAAAAAAAAACAGTTTACAATAAATTTAAGCATACTATTATTCTTCTCCTTTCAGAGTGGATGAGGATGGGCTTTTTAAAGGTCAAGTATTCCGGCAATGCGCTTGAGGTCGTTGTCCGATTTGAAAGATATAACGATGTTACCTCCTCCGGCATTTTGTTTTTCGATAGAAATTTTTGCCTTGAAATGATCTGCCATGTCTTCCTGCATCTTTTGTTCCTCAAACGATAAAACGGATGTGGCTGTTTTTTTTTGACTTTTGACTTTTGACTTTTGACTTCCTTTCTTTACCGGGTAGTTTCTGGCGTATTCTTCAATTCTGCGGACAGATAATTTGTTGTTCAATATCTCGTTAAGTATTTTTGTCTGCGCCTGAGCATCGTTTACCGAAAGTAATGCGCGCGCATGCCCCATGGTAATTTTTTTATCACGGAGTGCAGCCTGAATGGATTCAGGAAGTTTCAACAGTCGCAAAAAATTGGTGACAGTAGATCGGTCTTGCCCCACTTTCTGGCTTAACTGCTCTTGGGTGAAATTACATTCTTCGATCAGGCGCTTGTACCCAAGGGCAATTTCAATGGCATTGAGGTCCTCCCGCTGTAAATTCTCTACGAGCGCCATTTCCAGCATGGTTTTGTCATTGGCTATGCGGATAAATGCGGGTATCTGATTCAGTCCGGCCAGTTGTGACGCTCGGAATCTACGTTCTCCCGAAATGATTTGAAATTTATTTATTCCGACCTTGCGTACAGTTATTGGCTGAATAAGTCCGTACTCTTCTATCGAACGGGACAATTCAGCAAGGGCTTGTTTTTCAAATTCATTCCTTGGCTGAAAAGGATTTGCTTCAATCTGAGAGAGCGAAACATTCACTACTGTGCCGGCCAAAGCAACATTTCCACTTGCGATGCGTGGCGTTAATGCAAGATCGCTTCCGGAATCTTCCAGCAGTGCCCCCAGTCCTTTGCCTAATGATGAACGCTTAACCATCTTACATAGTGGTGGTTTATTCTTCCGCTACCGCAATGATCTTTTCCGACTCTGTGAGGCGTGTGAGTTCGTTCTTTTGCAGAATTTCCCTGGCCAGGTTGAGGTAGTTTACCGCTGCGCTGCTGCTGGCATCGTGCATGATGATGGTTTCTCCGAAACTTGGCGCTTCTGCCGCACGCACATTGCGGTGTATGATGGTATCGAAAACGATGTTCTGGAAATGCAGTTTCACTTCTTCCACCACCTGCTTGGACAGATTGAGGCGGGAGTCGTACATGGTGAGCAGTATGCCTTCCAGTTCCAGTTCAGGGTTTAATTTGGTTTGAACGATCTTGATAGTATTTAAGAGTTTGCCAAGCCCCTCAAGCGCAAAGTATTCACATTGCACAGGCACCATCACTGAATCAGCTGCTACAAGTGCGTTTACTGTAACGAGTCCGAGTGAAGGAGAACAGTCAACAATGATGAAATCGTAATCGTCTTTTATCTTTTCAAATACCTTTTTCATCATGCGCTCCCGCTGGGGCAGGTTGATAAGCTCTATCTCTGCTCCAACAAGGTCAATGTGAGCCGGAAGTAAATCTAAGTGCGGAGTTTGGGTCTTGAGGATAATATCGCGGGGATTATCATCGTCTATCATGCACTCGTAGATGCTTGTTTTCACGTTCTTGGGATCAAAACCTACCCCTGCGGTAGAATTTGCCTGTGGGTCTGCGTCCACCAGAAGCGTGCGGTGTTCA
>SCSP01000015.1 GCA_004297845.1 Bacteroidota bacterium
CAAAGTATCATCTACAATCCATGCTTTTGGAAAAAGTGATGATTTCGCTTTAGTTATTTCAAGAGAAGGGTTAAGTGATGAATGGCACACATATAAAACAGAACAAACCATGAAACGCACCCTTTCATGGTTATTGAAAAATAAAATTCCAATAAATAACATTAAGGATTTATTTACTAAAAATCAGAATTCTATAATCAAGAAGGTTAATTTTGATTGGCAATATTTTCGAGATATTGAATCTATGGCATGATACTCTTTGAACAATTCCATGCTATTACTGTTTAGTGGTTACTTATTTCCATTTCATAATTCCCCGTCAGCACCTCCGTTTTCCTCTTCCCGGATTTGTATCGTGCCGTCATGGATAAATGCATTTCTATTTTCCTCGTATTCCATTTGTTTTGCTTAATATATTTCGTCAGAAGTTCGGAAGGATAAGAGCTCAACAGGAATTTTCCTTTTATGGTTGAAAGGAGTTTAAGCAGGTTCTCGAAATCCTGCTCCGTATAGATTTTGTAATGCCCCATGCCGGAATTAAAATATGGGGGATCGAGATAAAAAAAACTTTTAGTGCTGTCCCTTGATTGAATCACTTTCAGCGCATCACTATTTTCAATTTCCGTTTCTTCTAATCGCTCTGCGTATTCCTTAGCAAAATTATTTCGCTTTTTATGAAGGCGCTTTGCCGATGTATTTCTTTTCCGGTCATAGCCCCAGGTTGAATCAAGGCGAGAGGCATAGCCCTGATTAGCCACTACCCAGATCGCCCATGCCCGCTTTACATCACTGAACAGATCAGGAAATCCAAGCACCGCTTTAGCCGCGTGATAATGCAACTGCCGGCTGTGTAGGGTTTGTTTAATTTCCTTTTCCAACTGTTTGTATTTTGTCTTTACGATTTTATAAAAATTTACAAGTTCTCCGTTCGTATCGTTAATGACCTCTATCTCCGATTTTGGTTTGGCAAAAAATATCGCTCCACCGCCAAAGAACGGTTCGCAGTAGAGGTTATGTTCAGGTATAAGCGGAAGAATGTCCTTTACGAGCTTTTGCTTTCCCCCGTAGTAGGTAAGGGGCGCTTTCATTCTGCTTCTTTCATTTTTATAAGGGATTCATAAAGAGCTCCCCAGAAAGACCAGGGTACTTGCGTATCGTAGATGGATCGTAATGATTCGTATTCCTCTGTAAGAAAAAGTTCTTTGTATTTTTCTATGTCTTCATAAACAGCGACAACCATAGTTCCATCTTCTTTTTTCAGTGCCTTTTTTTTAAACATCAATTTTTCAAAGTCGCCTGCTTTTTCTATTTCACTTTCCAGCTTGCATAACTGCTCAGGACTGAATGGGTATTTTTTTAATTGAGAGTAAATCATTTGTTGTTATTATTAATAGTAATTCTTTTTTGTAGGGGTTTCTTTTGTTATCAGCAATTTTTGCGGAGGTTGCTCGGAAAAATTTACAGAGGTTATGCCGGCTATTCAGTGCTATTCTCACTCTTTCCCCTCGTAATTCACAACCGGATGAAATATATTTGCAACGCGATAGTAGAGTCGTTTCTTGCCTTTTCTTTTTTCAGGAGTGTCGAGCAGTTCTCCCGCATCACTGAACACATCTATGAGTTTCCGGCTCACAAGCACATCGGTGGCGGAAGTAATGGCGCGGGCAGAGCTTCCTGTTTTACTTATGAGTTGGCTTGAAGCAATCCAATCGCTTTCTTTTCTGCCTCCGTTTTTATCTTTCCAGCCAATAGTTTGCCGGATGATGATCAAAAGCAATTTGAGCTCTATGCCTTTTAATTCTTTCAGGTACTCATCAAACACCTCGTTGGGAACGAAGGTTACTCTTTGTCTATTCATCTAATTGAATGACTTCTTCTTTCTTTGGCTCATGCTCGAAAAGATGGTACTCAATGCCCGGCAAATGGAAAAAGGTCAGGAATCTTTTTCCGGTATCGGTGATCTTTAACAGTCCCGCTCTCATCCACTTTATTTTTTTCTCTCCGTCCTTGATATATTCTTTCTTACTGCAAACATTGAAAAGTTGCATATCATTTTTTTAAAGTTAGTTGTAATGAAGACGACCTGCTGCCCCGTCCCGATGCATCGGGATAAAATCACAGCGGATCATAAAGTTGAACTTTCCCCTAGTACTCGGGGTATGAAAAAATCGTTTCACTCGTAATGGATTCGCATTGATCGTCTCGTTCCGGTTTGCCGGAACTGTCCTTATTTATTCTGCCGTGAGCGAAACACGAATAAGGACAACGCCAATCTTTTCCGTTATCTTCCTTGTCAGGATAAGTCAACTTTACAGTCCGCAATGCCCGACCAGCGCTGGTCAGGAAAATGCAAAAAGGCGATAACTTTTGTTACCGCCTTTTTAAATCCTACTGCATGTTTTTGTAAAAATATCCTTGATTTTTAATGTCAGGGGAGTTCGTATAATTACCCTTTTGCGACATCAAACCAAGATAATTTATCGGGAGAAATCCCGATTGCTTGCACATGCTGTTTAGGCGGTATAGCTATAGCTTATTTCTAATGATCAAAATGTTCTAAGCCAAAGTATATCATACCCCTATATTCATGCAAGCCCATAAACCTGTGGAAATGCCTCAGGCGGATTTCATGTAGTGTTGGGCATTCTTCACAAATTCCTTATCGTCATACTGCTCATAAACGAATGTAGATATCGGGTTAGAGTGACCCAGCCCCCGTTGTATAAACGCCAGAGGAGCGTTTTGATCCCTCCGGTGGTGCGCCCAGCCATGCCGGAAGCTATGAGGTGTTATACGCTCTTTAATGCCCACCCAGTTCGAATAATGCTTAACCCTGCGTTCCACTGTTCTTGGGGTAAGGCGCATTGTCCATCCTCTGCCTTTGCCCCATCCCACGAAAAGCGAGGATGCCCCGGTTTGCTTCTCTAATTCCAAACGGATATGCATATACTTCATCAGAAGTTTATGCGTTTCCTCAGACCAAACAATAATGCGTTTTTTACCGTTTTTTTTCGTTGAAATAATAGCACTGCTCTTATGTTCGTCTATTTGCGAAATATTTAAGTCGCATAGTTCGGAAACCCGCACGCCTGTGTCCCAAAGCAAACGGATCATGATTGAATCCCGCAAAGGCAGGAATTCGTTCACGGGAATTGCCTCGGTAATCCTGGCGTATTCCCTTTCCGTAATAGCCCTGTGGGATTTGGCTTGTATCCGGGGGGTTCTGATAAGCGATGGCGAAAGACAACCTACATTCTTCAGTTTGTAGAACTGGAAGAAATTTTTGATGATTATCATCGCGTACTGGATGCAATACGAACCATAGTGGGATTCCAGCCACCGGTGGTATTTGACTACATCGGTTGAGCTGTAATCCTCAATCGCTTTGTCTCCGCATTGCTCGACAAAGCGATTGAGCCAAATCTTATAATTAATGCTTGCCCTGTGTGCATACGTCCCCTTCCATTCCAAATACTCTCTTATTTTCTCATACATAAAAATTAAAGACCCGCTGGAGACGAATCCAGCGGGGCCTTTAACACGCATACGCGTATGGTCAGCATACAACGGCAGAAAATAAAAGTAAAGTATGGCAGACCGGAGATCCCACTGTTGTTCGTCTCAATCCTGAATTTCTTCAGGATGACCCCGATAAATCGGGACAACAGTTCTTGATATTAACTTGTAATGATTTGAGTATAGACCAAGCCATTTGTTTTGTCAATCCCATCAAAACAGGGTACAAAATCAGGGGCTTTGTAGCGATAGCAAGATTGCACTTGGACAAGGAAACCCTTTGTCCAAGTGCAATCTTGCGGGGGAATAATTTCCCCCGTACCCCCTTGAAATGCCGTGACTATATATGCTATAATCTAATTACATTTGCTTTCAACTCAAAATTTAAATACCAAAAATCATGAAAGAAAAAATATTTAACCTGTTCCTTTACATTAACAGTAATAATATTATTAGTGAAATAGGTGTGGCTACGCATGATCTTACCGGAAGCGACAAAGAGAAAATGACCTTTTTGCAAAAGGCAGTTAGTTCCGATTCTAAAAACAATGTAAAGTTTCCCCCTCCATCAAATTTCACAGTGGTAATGAATGAAAAAACAATACCAGGAACAACTTATGATACTTATATGCAGATGTGTGAAATAGGTAAAGGAATACTGCTATTTGAAGATATATTTCAGCATTACAAAGCACCTGAAAATCCGCTAATGTGCGTTACTCCAGTTGTTAATGGAGTAATTAAAATAGATGCAATTGGAGCAGTATAGTGTAGTTTTACAACCGGATTATAGGTTTGAATATTTGATTACAATATTGTACAATCCCATTATAAAACCGACATGAATAATTTCCGAGAAAAAGCTAACTTCCTATGGAGCATTGCCGACCTGCTTCGCGGGCATTACAAGCAAGCAGATTACGGCAAAGTAATTTTGCCTCTGACCGTTTTAAGACGGCTCGACTTTGTGCTGGAACCGACAAAAAAAGATGTGTTGAAAGCATACGAACAACACAAAGGAAAGAAGCCGGAAATATTAGAACCGATTTTAAATCGTGTTGCGAAAGTGAATTTTCACAATAGAAGCAAGTTTGATTTTTATGAGATGGCAAAAGATCACAATCATATTGCCGCGAACCTCCGAAATTACATCAACGGTTTCTCTATCGGATCAAAAGAGATTATTGATTATTTCGGTTTTGAAGATCAGATAAAAAAATTGGATGAATACGATTTGCTTTACCTCGTTGTAAAAAAGTTTGCCGAAGCGGGTGAAATGTTCAAAGATGTAAGCACCATGGAAATGGGTTACATCTTTGAAGAACTTATCCGCAAGTTTTCTGAATTAAGCAACGAGACAGCCGGAGAACATTTTACGCCAAGAGAAGTAATACGCCTGATGGTGAATTTACTTTTCGTCAATGACAAAGACATTCTTCGTAAAAAAGGTATCGTAAAAACTTTATACGATCCGGCTTGCGGAACAGGTGGAATGTTGAGCGTTGCCGAAGAATATCTGCATGAGCTGAATCCTGATGCAAAATTAGAAGTGTTCGGGCAGGAACTCAATCCAGAATCCTATGCTATATGTAAATCGGATATGCTCATCAAAGGGCAAAACCCAAGCAACATTAAATTCGGAAACAGCTTTACGCAAGATGGTTTAGAGAAAGAAACTTTTGACTACATGCTGAGTAATCCCCCATTCGGAGTGGAATGGAAAAAAGCGGAGAAGCAAATCAAAGACGAATATGAAAGCAAAGGTTTTGCCGGAAGATTTGGCGCAGGACTTCCCGCTATCAGCGATGGCTCTTTTCTTTTCCTGCAACACATGATCAGTAAAATGAAGCGTGATGCCGGAGGTAGCAGGATCGGCATTGTGTTTAACGGATCTCCCTTGTTTAGCGGAGGCGCAGGAAGCGGCACAAGCGACATACGCAAATGGATCATTGAAAATGATATGTTAGAAGCAATCATTGCCATGCCTGACCAGTTGTTTTACAACACCGGCATTTCAACGTATGTATGGATTGTAACAGACCGCAAAAGCAAGGAGCGAAAAGGTAAAGTGCAACTGATAAACGCAACGGGCGCGGATAAGGAAGATAAGGACAACCCATTTTACAGCAAGATGCTCCGCAGTTTAGGCAACAAGCGAAAAGAAATTTACGAAGATGCAATCAAACGCATTACTGAAATTTACAGTGAGTTTAAGAAAACAACGTACTGCAAGATTTTTGACAATGATGATTTTGGTTACAGGCGGATAACTGTTGAGCGACCCAAACGAAATGCAAAAGGTGTAATTGAAAAAGATAAGAAAGGAAATCCAATTCCTGATGCTGATTTGCGCGACTTTGAGAATGTACCGTTGAAAGATGATGTAGAAAAGTATTTTAAAAAAGAAGTACTCCCCCATTTACCCGATGCCCGGATAGATGAAAACAAAACCAAAATTGGCTATGAAATAAATTTCACAAAATATTTTTACCAGTATAAACCGCTTCGCAGTCTGGAGGAAATAAAGGATGATATTTTGAAATTAGAAGAAGAAACCGAAAACATGATTACAAAAGTTTTAAATTAATAACATGATTTTTAATTACCCCGAATTCGGGGTAATTAAAAAGTGGTCAAATTCGACCACTTTAAAATAAAATAACTATGACAAAAAATAAAATAATAACTGTAGAAGGCAGAGAAATTGCCATCATCAGCAAGCGGGAAGACGACTACATTTCGCTTACTGATATTGCAAAACATAAAAACGAGGAACTAACAGGGCTTGTTATTTCCCATTGGCTTAGTACAAAGTTTACAGTTGAATTTATGGGTTTATGGGAGCAAATACACAACCCGGATTTTAATGTTACTGAATTCAGTAACATTAAAAATGAAGCAGGAAGCAATGGGTATGTGCTATCGTCCAAGCAGTGGATTGAAAAGACCCAAGCCATAGGAATAATTTCTAAAACCGGCAGGTACGGGGGAGGAACTTTTGCTCATAAAGATATCGCCTTTGAATTTGCGTCCTGGATTTCAGCTTCCTTCAAACTATATCTCATCAAAGAGTTTCAACGGCTCAAAGCCGATGATAATGACCGCCTGAAATTAGAATGGAGTTTTCAGCGAACCTTAGCCAAAGTAAATTATCACATACACACCGATGCCATAAAAGAGAAACTAATCCCGCCAACGCTTTCAAAAAATCAGATCAACAATGTATATGCAAACGAAGCCGACTTGCTGAATGTGGCTTTGTTTGGAATTACCGCCAAAGAATGGCGCGACAAAAATCCGAAGTTAGAAGGCAACATCCGCGACCATGCAACGCTTGAGCAATTAGTAGTGCTTTCCAATTTAGAAAGCATTAATGCCATGCTTATTCATCAACACCTGACACAAAGCCAGCGTTTGCAGCAGCTCAACCAGATGGCAATTACTCAAATGAAATCGCTTCTGCAAAACACAGCTTTGAAAAAACTAAAATGAAGCAGTACGCAAAATATAAATTAACAAGCATTAATTGGATTGATGAAATTCCAAGTCATTGGGAAGAAACCCGATTGAAATATATCGGCTACTTGTATGCTGGCTTAACAGGAAAAAGCGGAGATGATTTTAAGCAAATAGCAAATCCATTAAACAAACCATTCATTCCTTTTACAAATATTGCCAACAATATAAAGATAGACCCGACCCAACTGGAGCAAGTTGTAATGAGTGAAGAAGACGACAATCAAAACCGAGTTATGAAGGGTGATTTATTCTTTATGATGAGTTCTGAAAATTTTGATGATGTTAGCAAATCAACAATTCTGACGAATGATT
>SCSP01000151.1 GCA_004297845.1 Bacteroidota bacterium
CTGCGTACGCAGAGTCTATTGCTCCGAGATCAAACAGTACGATTACACAATCCTGCAGAACCGGAATCGTAATGTTGGCATACAATTTAACCCCATCGGGCATCACAAATGGAACGATGGTGGTGGTTCCCATTTCGCTGATATCATCAATGGTTCCATTGAGAGAAGTTTGTGAAAATGAAAATACGGAAATTGCTACTAAGTAAATAGAAAAAAGGATTTTTTTCATGGATGTAAAATGTAAAGCAACTTTTGAACCGGAAAATGATTTCGTCATAAAAAGAGAAAATCGCATTTCAAAAAATCCTACAGGTAAGAAGGGCAATATCGTCTACATAGGCTTTTGCTCCTTTGTATTCTTTCACACTTTCAATGATAAAATTATTGATGTCCTTGATCTTAGACTTTGGACCTTTATTGTGTAAAATATCTTTCATGCGTTTTACACCGAATTCTTCCCCGTTTTCATTTTCCTGCTCCACAACGCCATCTGTATAGCAAAGAATGACAGTGCCCGGCTCGGTCATCACAACTCCTTCCTTCACTTTTCTCAGATCATCCAGCATTCCAAGCCCGGTACAACCTATTTTCAGCATACTTATGGATCCGTCAGGGCTTAAAACAAGAGGAGGATTATGACCTGCATTCACATAGGTAAATATTTTTGTAACCATGTTGTACTTGGCTACAAAAAGGGTGATGAAGCGCTCTCCTTTTGCTGTGTCGTTCACTTTATCATTTAATTCCACTACCAGTTCAGCCAGGGAACCCGATCGGTTGAGCAGAATGCGCATGTTCGCCTGAAAGTTGCTCATCAGCAGCGCGGCAGAAACTCCTTTTCCCGAAACATCCGCAATGCATATTGCCACTTCCTGTTCATTGATACGGACGAAATCATAATAATCGCCTCCAATCTGCTGGTGAGCGATATAAAGCGCATCCATTTCTAATTGTGTGTCATTCGGAAGAGAGGAAGGAAACAACATGTGCTGCATTTGTGATGCAACTTCCAATTCCTTTTTCATTTCCGCCTGGCGGATACCTTCTTTAGCAAGGCGTTTATTTTCAATGGCAACTACAAGAATATTGGTAAGTGTTTGAATGAAATTCAAATGCTTTACGCTGGCGCCTATGCCTAATTGTTCTTCGTCAATATCCCCAACCAACGCATAAGCCAAAGGAAGGTCTTTATGAAAAACCGGAATAACAACCTCTACATTATTTTGCTTTAGCGCTTGCTGAATGGGTACAAATTCACCGGAAGGAGCAGAATCCATCAGGGTTATATCTTTCAGAGGCAGCAGATAGCGTTCAATTTCATCTGCTGTAAAGGCAGCTTCCATTCCAAACTGCAAAACACTTTTCCATCCACCGTCATTGGCATACAAAACGAGCTTACCCACATTGAGTTGGCGCCTTAATACAGATTCATAAATTTTGAGAAGTTCGGGAGTCTTTGCGTTAGAATTAATTGCTTTTGTAACCTCCAGCAGGGATGCAAGCTTCACCTCCAGTAACTTGGACTTAGACATTGACTTGGTGCTGATCGAATCTGCCATTTTGGGTTGGGCATTTCAAGCGCTGAATGTACGACAAGTATTTTAAATCATCGAAAAACGAGTTTGTAATTTCCGCACAAATTCGTTTTTTGATGATTTTTTCATTCAATTAACATTTTTTCACCATCTATAACTTGTCCTTTTTCAATAATTTATTCTGAACAGAAAAGGAGAAGAAAATAAAAATATTTATTTTCATGCAAATAAGACGTACAAACCTATGAAATGGTTGCTTAAGAAAATCACTATAATTTGTCAATCTTCACGAAAATTTCAGGCAGCCTGCGCAGCATAGCCAATTCCCTGAATTTTTTCATGGATTCATCTGCCGGGCTGCCGAGGTATGTTTTACCGCCTTCCACATCTTTTGCGGGTGCGGATTGTCCTAAAAGCACAGCCCCTTTTCCTATCCGTATCTTGCTTGGAACACCCACCTGTCCCCAAAGCACCACATCATCTTCAATGATACAAGCGCCTGAAATACCAACCTGCGAAGCGAACAGGCAGTTCTTACCGACTTTTGTATCGTGGCCAACTTGCACATGATTATCAATCTTTGTTCCGCTGCCGATAACAGTTTCTCCTGTAACACCCCGATCAATGCTGGATAAAGCGCCTATCTCAACATTATCTTCAATTATCACCTTTCCGCAGGAAAGCAGTCGGTCGTAACCGCTCGGACGCTTCTTATAATAAAAAGCATCGGTTCCGATCACAACACCGGAGTGAAGGATCACGTTGTTGCCGATGATGCAATTGTCGTAGATAGATACGTTGGGATGAATGATGCAGTTATCACCAATCTTTACGTTATCTCCGATGCAGACATTGGGCATGATGCGGGTATTCCTGCCGATAATGGCAGAATCACTTATAGCCTTTGGCGTTGGTCGGGATTTAAAATCCCGACCAGCGAGATGAAGGGTGTGATAATCATTCCATGCACCCAGCTCTCTTTGTTTGACAGAGAAGTGTGAAGTAAGTCTATTAAAATCCCGGAACGGATCATTAGATATCAAAAGCGCCTTCCCGGCCGGGCACTCCACTTTTTGGTTGATGATAATGGCTGCCGCTTTCGAATTTAAGGTCTTATCGTAATACTTCGGATGATCAACAAAACCGATATCCCCATCCTGAATAACATTCAATTCATTGATACCGGTCACAGTCAATTCAGGATTACCTATTAACTCTGCCTTTAGAAAGGAAGCGATGTCTTTTATTTTTTGCGGCCTGGAGAATTGCATTGAATCAATAAAAAAGAAATTACACGAAAATACGAATTGCCCTATTCCTGAATGCCTGTTGAGTCCTGATCGTTCAACGTAAATACTCCCTTCGGTTTGAGAATTTTATATTTAGTAAAATCCTGATTCGATTCCAGCCCGTCACCATAGATTACATCGCGCCCCTGGGTGATTTTCACAAACTCTTTGGTATATATCCTATCCTTGCCCTCTTCCCAGATCAAATGCTCGGTGTTCAGCTTATCTCCTTTCACATTCACTACTTCAACATTCCGCTTGGCTTCCATTCCTCCTTCCGCTTCGTAGCGTATTCCATATTCGGCTTTCAGGGTTGAGTTTACTTTCATGGAATCATCATAGAAGAGCATGTGCACTCCCCTGGGAAATATAATGTGGGGATTTTCTCCGGAATATCTTTCTAATTGCGGTCCGGTGAGTTTCATCTTTACAATTCCCGAATCGCTGTAAATAATCTCTGCATCTTTCATGGTTTCGGAAGGAGCCCCCTTTCCGGTATTAAGAAGGTTGATTGTTTGAAGGTCATTCTCGCAGGAGGAAAAAGACAGTAAACAGTAGGCAGTAAACAACAAACAATAACAGCCCGAAATTCGCAATTCGTATTTAGTACTCATGCTTAATTATCAATCAGTCATATTTGCGCTTGATAAACCAACGGTCATTCAGGGTAAAACTGATGAATGCATTAATGTATTTTTCGCGTATGAGTTGATTTTCAACAGTGCCTCGCTGCCCTATCTCGAATCCAACATTGATGACGGATTGGGAAACTATCTTATCGAGGAAAATTTTTCGAAGAGGGAACCCTGCACCAAAGGTTATCGCTTGGTCTGTCAGCGCTGTGTTATTCAACTCAAGATATGAATCGGTGTAGCGGAATCCTGCGCGGTAAAATATTTTTTTAACATACGGCTCTTTAGTACCTGCGTTTTTATTGGGAATGTATTGTATCCCCACAGCCATTTTGCTGCTGTTTTTCAAAAGGTTCTGCTGTCCGAACGAATTAAACTCCGACCAGTTCTGCACGGAATAGTCAAAGCCAAAGAGCCACTTGTCACCCTTCTTCAAAACCAATCCTCCGCCAAACATCAAAGGAATCGTAACCGCATCTTTCACATCCTCCTCGTTAACAACTGTATCCTTAATTACTTCAACTCCAAAATCATTTTTATAGGTTGCTGCAAAGATTGTTTTTTTGATGTTAATATTGCTTTTCAGGCTTCCGGTGGTACCCAGTGTTAATAACCAGTCCTTTTTCAATGGCAGGCGGTATTGCAATCCGCCTGAATAATGCATATCACTTACTCTCGTTGTCTGGGAAAATTTTGTATTAAAAAAATTAGATGCCTTTGGAAAAGAATCCCGGCTGAAATATACCATATCACCAAACAGGTAGAAAACATTAATCCCGACAGAAAAATTTTTCACCTTAAAACCATTGCCCAGATAGACCTGGTTTATTCCCCCTTCGCCTTCGTAAGAATAATTTACAGTGCCGATGCTGTCTTCCTCTCTTTTGTCATAAATTTTATAGCCCACGCTGCTGTAGGGAAGCAATCCAATGCTTGCGCCCCACCATTTAGCAATCGGGAAAGCAAGCGCCATGTAGGAGATGGCGGTTTGATTGGAAGTAAATTTTTTGTCTGTTGTTTCAAGTTTCACCGTGTTGCTTTTAACGCCAAAATCAAAAACAGTAAGCTGCGTGGAAGCAAGCGATGCCGGATTGGAAGTGTTTATGAAAAAAGGCGCAGTGCTATCGTTCTGAAGCGCATTGCAGATACCTCCCATGGGGATATTATTTGCAAAACCGGAATACTGAAGATCGCCTAAGGCGTAGCGGGAATAGGGAGAATTGGTTATTGTCTGTGAGTTACCAATTACAGATTGCAGATTGCAGATTGCAATAGCCAACCAAATAACCTGTAACCTATTATAACCTGTAATCTGCAACCTATTTCTTTTCATTAAAATTCAAAATATGATTTAGTCCTTTCAGCACTAAAAATGCATCTGCGAAGATGTTAGATTTTCCGTTACTACCTATATAAAAGATTTTTTCAAAGAATTTAAGGTAACCACCTGTAAAAACGACCTTTATATCAGGATATTGTTGCTCGTATCGCTGAATGATACCCTTTACCTCTTCGGCAATACCGTTCATCACACCGGAAAGAATAGAATCCTCCGTATTCTGCCCAGTGAGATGATCGAAGTATTTGTAATTAACGAGCGGTAATTTATCTGTAAATTTATTCAGAGATTTAAAACGCATTTCAATGCCGGGAGCAATAGCACCACCCATGTATTGATTTTTTTCATTCACAAAATCGTACTTGATACAGGTACCTGCATCCACCGAAAGAATATTCTGATTCCGATAAAGCGAATTTGCCCCCGTTGCAGCCGCCAGCCTGTCTTTACCAAGGGTTTGAGGAGAAGCGTACAAATTTTCAAGAGGTAATTTTGTATCGTGAGATAATTCAATAAAGTGATATTTTAACCTTAAAAAGTCTGCAATGCTTTTATCGTGATTAACTACGGAAGAAAGGATCACATTTTTAACGGAAGGGTTTAGGTCCAACAGCCTTTTCAGCGTGTCAAGAGATAGTTTTTCAAAAGAAGAAAAGGAACTAAGTTCATTGCCGCGAAAAAGAGCGGTTTTAGCGAGCGAGTTGCCTATATCTATTACCAGGTTCATCGGGCAAAACTAAGAATAAAGGAAGATGATTACAGTGCATGATTTTTTTTTACATTTGCCACTCATTTTTTGATATATGAAAATGGCATCTTAGCTCAGTTGGTAGAGCAACGGACTGAAAATCCGTGTGTCACTGGTTCAACTCCAGTAGATGCCACAAGCCCG
>SCSP01000152.1 GCA_004297845.1 Bacteroidota bacterium
AAGACTAAAAATTTGGGATTCAGGATTCAGGATTTTATCAGCATACACTTTTTCTCCAAACACATTATACAAATCCAAGTTATAAATCCCTAATCCTAAATCCCCAATCCTAAATTCTCCATTGGAAGGATTGGGCCAGACTTCCACCTGAAGCGCATCTGCGTTAAACTGAGCTATGCCGGTGGCTGTGCAGTTTGGATCCACCGGAACAGTAAGAGTACCTGTGCCAGTGCATCCGGCAGCATCGGTTATAGTTACGGAATACGTAGTGGTAACGCTGGGAGCCGCTGTTATATACGCGGATGTAGCACCTGTGTTCCATGAATAGGTTGTGCCCCCGGAAGCGGAGATAAAAACCTGTTGGCCTACACAAACCGTACTGCTTGGATCGGAGGAAATAACTGCCGTAACACTACAGCAGGACGAAGAAGGTTTTATGGTTACCAATGCCGTATCAACTGCGGTAGCGCCCGATGCATCGGTAATGGTAACAGAATAGGCAGTTGTTGAAGAAGGGCAGACAACAATAGATGCGGTTGTTTGACCGGATGGATTCCATGAATAAGTGAAAGGAGAATTTCCTCCGCTAATGTTTGCAGAAACAGTGGCGCAATATCCGGGGCAAATATCTGCACCGGTTGTTGCAACTGAAATGCTGCTCGCGCAACCATCAAACTGCGCTAAAAAAACATCACCTACTTTCGAAGGATCTAACGCTCCTCCAGCAGCCACTGGCTGGTGGCTGCCCGGTGTGCTGATACCTTTATCGGAAAAAGATGTGCCACCGGCAAGATAAACTTGTCCGCATCCATTCACAGCAACAGAATTTCCAACATCATAGCCCACTCCTCCGTAATAAGTGCCCCATTGGAGAACTCCTGATGCAGAGAACTTTGCTACAAAAGCATCAAAATTTCCTCCTCCATAAGTTGGTTGGTGGCTGCCTGGGGTGCTGATGGCGTTGGTGGAGCTCGTATTTCCGCCAAGATAAACATTACCGCTTGCGTCCGTGGCAACGGAATTTCCATGATCTTCAACCGTACCTCCGTAGTAGGTAGCCCACTGGCGTACGCCTGATGCTGAAAACTTCACTAAAAAAGCATCATAAACTCCTCCGCCATGTGCCGGCTGATGGTTGCCAAGAGTGCTGATAGCGGCAGTAGATTCTGTGTTTCCTGAAAGATAAACATTTTGGTTCCCGTCCACTGCAACAGAAGATCCGCCATCGCCACCATCGGATCCCCCGTAATAAGTAGCCCAAAGGCGTATGCCTGAGGAGGAAAATTTTACCAAGTAAGCATCAAAATATGCTCCTCCATGGGTTGGCTGGTGGCTGCCTGATGTGGCGATAGTAGTATTGGAAGTCATATAACTTGTATATCCCGCAAGATAAACATTTCCGCTTGCGTCTGCGGCAAGGGAACGCCCATAATCTTCACCTGCGCCTCCATAATAAGTAGCCCACTGGCGAATTCCGGAGGATGAAAACTTCACTACAAAAGCATCCTTAAAACCTCCTCCAAAAGCCGGCTGGTGGCTGCCTGCTGTACTAATGGCTGTAGGCGAATCTGTACTTCCGCCAAGGTAAACATCTCCGCTACCATCAACAGCAATAGAATTTGCAAACTCGTTTCCCGCACCGCCATAATAGGTGCCCCATAAAAGTCCGCCTGATGTTGAGAACTTTGCTAAAAAAGCATCTGAATTTCCCCCTCCATAAGCCGGCTGATGGCTGCCTGAAGTGCTGATATTTGTAACGGATTTTGTTGTTCCGGCAAGATAAATATTTCCGCTTGCATCCACAGCAAGGGATTGTGAGATTTCCCCATGGTTAATTCCTCCCTCCTCGCCAGGTCCTCCATAATAAGTAGCCCACTGGCGAACACCCGCGCTGTTGAATTTGACTAAGAAAGCATCCAAACCTCCTCCTCCATGAGTTGGTTGCTGACTGCCTGCTGTACTGATATCCGTAAGTGATTCTGTATACCCGGCAAGATAAACATTTCCGTTTCCATCTACAATAACGGAAGTTGCCGCATCATGTCCCGCACCTCCGTAATAAGTACCCCAATTACGGATGGGTTGGGAAAAACAATTCATCCCCGGCCATTCCAAAATGGAAGGGAGAATAATGAGTAAGATGGCGTTGAGCGGAAGGAGGAGAAGTTTTTTCATGGTGGTTGTTTTTGAAAAGTTGGTTTTGGTGTAAGTATGCAGTGCGTAATATTTAATCTCAAATTTCACCTTTCATGACGATAAATAAAAATCAATTTATATTAAATTGTAATATTCATACCGATAAGCAAATAATTGCCACGGATCCACAGATTAATCCCGCAAAGCGGGACATCTGTATGATGATAATCTGCGAATCTGTGGCGTTTTTCAAGGTTATTCCTGCTGATCAGGGAGAAAAAATGTATATTTACATTGATTTTTGGTGTGTTTTCAATCGAAAATTTAACTAAAGTCGTAATATGCATACTGATTCATCTTCAGAATTGTTTGACCTCATTCACTTAATGAATAAAGGAGAGAAAAGATATTTCAAGCTCTACGCCCGCGCCCGCGCTCCTCATATCCGCGATATAAATTATATCCGCTTGTTTGATGTTATGGAGAAACAGGATACATACAATGAAGAAAAAATTGAAGCATTGAACCTTGTAGATCGGAAGAGCACACG
>SCSP01000153.1 GCA_004297845.1 Bacteroidota bacterium
TGCTTTGCTTGCAGCCGTACTTCCCTCACCGAGAAAATATTCCGCAAAAAATCCAAGCAAGTATATTCTCAAAAGACAATCGTGGATACTGGGTCAAATGGAAAATTTGGGAAGTGAGTTGAAATTCGGGGAAGAATCAGCAGAAGAAAAATAAAGCGAAAAATTACAACGTGTAGAACGTCCGCATACCTGCTGAATGGTGAAGCGTGAGTTTTGGCAGCTCACCAATATTTATTTTTTCATAAGAAGGAGAGTAGAGTAACTGTATACTCCAATTGGAATTGGCGGCAATATTCAATCCAAGTCCGGCAAAAGCGCCCATGCCAATTCCGTTCAGGTATTTTGCCCGGTAAGTAGGATAGTAAGGTTGGCTATAAAATGTTCCAAGATCAATAGGAAGACTATTTATAGCAGCATGGTTCCTCAGATATTTTGTCATGTTGAGAGAGGCTCCTCCTTCAACAAAGAAATTAAATATTTCGTCTTCTCCTACTATTCTGCGGCAGCCTGCATGAAATAGCAGCCGTTGTTCACTTCCGGTAATGGCAAAGGCTTGAATGTTCTGGTATCCCGGTGGCTGTGGGCCGATAGGAGGCGCGGTGATCACAATGGTAAAATTTCCACTGAGTGTCAGCTTACTTGCGTTTATATCCAACAAGAGAGCATCCTTTTTAGATATCGCATAACTGAAATTAATCCCCACCATAAAATTGGGATTGTATTTAACATTCATCGGCATGTCTGTCTGGTCAAATTCCCATTCTCCCGGACTCACACCCAGTGCTTGAGCAACATAATCGGTTTGTCCGGACACACCGCCAAGCTCCAGCACAATCTTTCGGTACATGAAACTGTTTGGAAAATTATTTTTTTTCCCTTCAAGATCATAACCATAGCCGTCATAAAGCGAGGAGGTATGTTTATTGGAAAAGTAAGACCCCAAATAAATGCCCGTCTGAAATTTACTTTTCTTCTTTATGGGCTTTTTATCATCCTGAGAAAAGCAGCAGCTGCTGAATAAGAGAAGGAATGAAGGAAGATATGCTAAAATTATTTTCATAGAAATAAGTGTTAAGAGTAAGGTATCAGGAAATTACTCTTTGATAATTTTTACAACTGACACCCCATGCCCGGTTTTTACATGAATGAAATAAATTCCTGATGGAGCTTCTTTTAGGTTTATAGTTCCCTGTTTATAATTTTGAGTTTTACCCAATACTTTATTCCCCAGTACATCGTAAACCGATAACTCAATCGTAGCCTGAAGGCTGTAAACCGTAAACTCTCCTGTTGATGGATTCGGATATACCGTTAGGGCTGCCGGTCCTGCCAATTCATTTAACCCGACAGCCTGTGTGCAGTTCCAGACCGCATACCATCCGGAAGTTTTCGTGGCTCCGTCTGATTTCCACCGTATCGTTAGTGAAGATCCGGCAGCATTAACGGTTCCGGGAGAATTTGTCCCTGTGTAGGAGCCAATGAGCGGAGAGGCAGTGGTGGCGCCATTATAGATCCAGAGCGAATCATAGTTAAGTTCGGCATTGAATGCGCTGAAAGCCATGGAAATTACTGACGCTCCGGACGGAGCGATGGTGTAGGTGTATTTTTCATTATCGAAATAATTGCGGTTAGGTCCTCCCATGTCGAAGATCGTATCCGTACAAGGGATGATTCCACAATCGGAAAATTTATCACGTATTTTATTCCAGAAATCGGGGTAGCCGTCATCGTAGCCAAGCGCCCAGATACCTATTCCTCCTATGCCAAATTGGTTCACCACATCAAATCGTTTTCCCATGCTATATCCGTTATTGATAAAACATTGATTCCAGTTGCTGGTGTTGAATATATAATAGGGAGTATAACTGATGGAATCCCAAAGCAGGGTGACATAGTTTCCGTTTAGATTATTTTTTACAAAATTAAAAAACCTTGTTATGCTGTTTGGTGGAGACACAACGAGCGAAGGAATTGTATTGGTATCTGTTATGTATTCCCTGCCGTAATACGGAAGCGCAAGCAGAAGTTTTACGTTCGGAATGTTTTTTTTAAGGTAATAGGTAATGGACTTTGTAAGGGTGTAATTATAGGATGTGTCAAAATTATAAAGCGGATCGGTAGGGCCTGCCGTAGTACTCCCGCCCCAGTAATAATCGTAACCCATGATGATAAAAAGATCTACATAATTTTTCATGGCATTCACATCATATACCGCATTCCAATCTACGGCCGGCAATGCAATGGAAATTTCCGAATTTGGAATCGCAGTATGCATCTGGTTGCAAAGGTCTATCATGAAAGCGGTAAGGTTTGCGCTCTGTGCGGCAGGCACGCCTTCAAAATCAATGTTGCATCCGCTTCCATTTCTCTGCTGAACCAGAGAAATAATGTTGGTGATAAAAGTTTGTTTAGAAGCAGCATTGGTAAGAAATGTTGCATGATTACTGAATAAGGTTGCGCATAAACTCACCTTCACTCCGTTTGCCTGCGCGGCAGTAACCGCTGCATCGGTCAGCCAGTTATGGGTGGAACTTGCTTGTCCGGTGGTTGAAACAACCTCATATGAAAAGTGACACAGATCGGAAAGCAGCTCCCAGTCGTAATTCTGATAAGCGCTTCCGGCCCAATAAGGATTCCATCCGTACACGCGTTTGTTCAGGGCGCAGACCAGGGCTGTATTGTTCTTTCCTAGTGCCGATGAAATGCCATTATTCTGAAATCTTAGATCATCCCATTGCTGTTCCGAGGTATAATTGTATTTAGAATAGGCCTCTGACTGCTCCTGATGAATTGATCTGTATTCAGCCTGTGAATGGCCTATAATAGACGAGAAGAAAAGGACTGTAAATGTAATTGCAGCTTGTTTCAAAAGGGAAAAATAGGTTGCGTAAAGATAAGAAATATATTTATTTTTGTACTGGATATACGATCATGCCTAAAAAATCGGGAAAGGAACTTATCTTAAAAGTGCTGAAGGAAAAATCTTCCCTCAAGCAGGATGTCTTTCATAAGAACATCCATGTTTTTGAAGAACTGAAAAGCGTCATTAAAGAAATAGTAGCCGATCTGAAGCAGGACGCTCAGATAATTGA
Source organism: Bacteroidota bacterium (assembly GCA_004297845.1). Lineage (GTDB taxonomy): Bacteria > Bacteroidota > Bacteroidia > Palsa-948 > Palsa-948 > Palsa-948. Next base: position 3,093 of record SCSP01000153.1, read on the forward strand.
TAAAAGGATCCTTGTGGATTATTCTGAAAAGGGTCCGCACGAGATTGAATTAAAGGTTGCGGGCGATGTGCTTTTCTTTCACATGCATACCAATGTTTTCGAGTTTGATAAAAGCCATTCGATGTGGAAGACCTCTTATGTGAGGGACAATCCCACGCGTTCTTTTTGCGGTATGATCTACATCTATAACTTTCTGGCAGATTCTTTCAAGTACAACCGTGCGAACGATGTGGGGTACATGATCGCGCGCATCTTTACCAACACGGAAATGCATTATTTTGTGGAAGGTAAAAGGCAGTTGGGCTTTTTGTATAATGATTTCCCCAACAAAGTGATCGACAAACTCGCTCTTAAAAATATTGTTGAATCCGCTATCATCTATGCACTTGATTTTGACCTTTATACTCCTCCGTTTGACGAAATGCAGGAAGTAAGTGTTTCTCAGATACTGGAAGCGAGTGAGAACATGCGTATCAAGACCGGTAAGCGCCTTGGTTTCCGTTTCCAGGCAGATTCAGATCAGATAGATTAAGTAGCCAGTATCAAGTACTACCTTCAACCTACAAAGTATTGTAAGTATCCAAAGGATTTTTTTTTTACTTTCGCCCTCCTTTATAAAAGGGGTTGTTCTTTAGCTCGTTTCAGACTGTTAGTTGTAGACATCAAACTTGAAACTTCCAACTTATTTGGCCCATTCGTATAGGGGTTAGGACGCCAGGTTTTTCACCCGAGGGGTGATCACCCTTCGGGTGGCATCCTTTGGCAACAGGTATGGAAAAGTATTATGTATATGTAGTTGAAAGTTTAAAAGACACAACAAGGTATATTGGATTTACATCGGATATTGAAAAGAGGATCAAGGAACATAATCATGGAAAAACAAAATCAATCAAACATAAAACCCCTTTTCAATTAGTTTATAAGGAGGAGTTTGAAAATAAAACAGAAGCAAGAAAACGAGAAATAAGATTAAAGAAGAATAGCTGGGAGCGAAAACAAGTGTATGAAAAAATTGATAGCAATAAATAATGGCCCATTCGTCTAGGGGTTAGGACGCCAGGTTTTCATCCTGGAAACAGGGGTTCGATTCCCCTATGGGCTACACTCAAAGCCGTTTGATTGCAAAATTAGGCGGCTTTCTGCTTTTTTAGCATAAATGTTTGCTTTATATCCAATAAATAGTTAAAGATATTCTTACAACGACTTATTAATACTCTTTCCTCTTTTGAACTTAGGATTGAAGAGTGGCTGCCCTTCTATTCCCGAAAGCAAAATAGAAAATTCAAATGCGCCTCTTCCGTTCGTATAATCGTTCAGGTAGGATGTGTTTATATCGTAGCTGAATGAAAAAATATGCTGCTCGTATTTCATTCCTGCCTGAATGATGAAAGCATCTTTCACGCGGTAGTTAAGTCCCAGAAGAACATCGTATTTAGTGTCTTGAATATGGTAAAATCCCACAGTGCCAATGTTTAATTCATGGGCTTTAGCCTGGTTCATGTACAAAATCATAGGGGTGGTGCGAATCTCGTCTGTGATCTTGTAATCCGCACCCACTTGCATGACTAAGCGCATCGGGGTCTTGTCCTTTTCTATGTCGGCAAAGGACTGGTTTGGTTTTGTAACATGATACACAGCAAAGCCTCCCCAGGGATGTGCCTGCCATTCTGTGTTTTTGTATTTGTAAAATACGCCCATGTTGGCATCCAGTTTGAGGTTACTGGTTTTAGCGAAATTTTCTCCGCTGGAAATGTTCTGGTTAAAACCTCCCGGAGCAGTTACATCGAATTGCTCATCGTAGGTGAAATGATTGGGGTCAAAGCTCCGGTAAATAATTCCCAATTGAAGGCCAACTGAAAGATTGTGTGGCGTATTTGTTTCGTTGGAAATTTTATAAGCCGCAGAGGGCATAACCTGAATGGTGTTCAGTCCGCCTTTTCCGTTCCGGTTATGTATCAGGTATCCCCCGAAACCATATAGTTTATAAGGCATGTCGTAAGCAAGGTAGTATGTTGAGAAAGGCTTCACTCCCAGCGATCTCCACTGAGTGCGGTAGTCTGAATAAATACGGTAGTTAGACTTATCTCCAAAATAGATCCCGGTAAGTGCCGGATTAAAATAATGTGGAGTAGCATCAAACTGCGACAGGTGGAAGTCCTGCGCCTCACCCTCTATCCCTCTCCAAAGGAGAGAGATCAGTAGCATCAAATTTTTTAGATATGATTTCATGTTAATTATTTTTTTAACCACATCTTCCTCTCTCCCCTTCGGGGAGAGTTGGAGAGGGGTCTTTTTACCTCAGTATAGTTACATCCCCACTCAACTCAATAGCTGTATCTCCATACGTAATTCCTTTCAGTATGAACACAAATCTTCCCTCAACTTGTTTTTTGCCTTTATAGGTGCCATCCCATCCATCGCTCTGCGCTGTTGAATGAAACACTTCATTACCCCATTCGTTGTATATCCTCCAGTCCATTTCTTTGAGTGGCCCGCCTTTTACGTACAGAACATCATTGAAGCCATCTCCGTTTGGAGTGAAGGCTGAAGGCACAGCCACCACGTTGGTATTGAAGATAAAGGTATACTGCGCGGTATCGGGGCAACCGTTTGTGTTTGTTACGATCAACATCACGTTAAGAGTTCCATTCAGATCAAAGGTGTGCGTTGGGTGCTGGATGGTGTCAGTTTTTCCGTCATCAAAATTCCAGAGCCAGGTTATTGCGTTTGTAGAAAGGTCAGTGAATGCCACAGTTGCTCCGGCACTATACGTACCGCTCTGTGGGCTGAAATCAGCAATAGGGGCAGGAGTAAATATCAGGGTATCGGTAATGCTGTCATTACAACCACCCAATGTTACAATTTTAAGAGTTACAATGAATGTACCTGTGTTAACATAGGTGTGCGATGGATTTTGAGTCGTGTTTAACGCACTTGCATCCCCAAAATTCCAACTCCAGGAGATTATGCTGTCACCACTTGCGATTATTGATGTGTCAGTGAACACTGCATTGAAATCGCAATCTGCAGTGAATGAGAATCCGGCAACAGCTCCTTTGGAAGGAGTTATGGTATCGATAAACGTAGAGGTGCAACCTGAATCAGAAGTTACGGTGAGCGAAACAATGTATACTCCTGTAGAATCATAATAGTGTACAGGTTTCTGCTGTGTGCTGGTGTTTGTATCTCCAAAGTTCCAGATCCAGGATACAATGTTTCCGCTGCTAATTGTAGATGTGCTGCCGAAATACACAGAGTCAAGCGAGCAACTTGTAAGTACTGTGAATGATGCAACAGGAGTAGGATTAATGTTTACCACCTGCATGGCTGTATCCGAACATCCAGATACACTTGTAACGATAAGCACCACTGTATCTTTTCCTGAGACTGTATAGGTGTGGGAGGTATTTTGTACTGTATAGGTACCTCCTGCAATGGTCCAGTTCCACGAAGTGATGGTATCATTCAGGCTAAGAATTGAAGAGGTATCCGTGAATGTAATGGACTGTCCCACACAAATCTGAGGAACCGAGAACCCTGCAACGGGTTTTCTGCCGATGGTGATGGTCATGGAATCTTTCACAGCCAGGCATTGCCCGTTTCCGGTAGTTGTCAGGGTGAGTGTTACAAGACTTGTGTCGTTGCTTCCTGAAACATAAGTGGCATTCAAGGTGGAATTGTTCGGAGTAAATGTTCCGTTTCCGGAAGAGGTCCATTGACCGCCAGCAGCTGCTGAGTTGATAGTGCCATTCAGCGCAACGGTGGTGCCTCCGCAGACAGTAACATCAGCACCTGCATTTACAGTAGGAGCGTTCGTAATGGTTACTATCAATGAATCTTTAACCACACGGCATCCGTTTGTAGACGTGAGGAAAAGTTGTATGCTTCCTGCGGCAGTATCGGCAGCGCTTGGAATATAGGTTGCGTTCATTGCGGAAGAATCGGGAGCAGCAAATATTCCTGTTCCGCTGGTAGACCAATAACCGGTTGTTGAACCAACCGTAATACTTCCGTTCAGAGAAACACTATCCTTGTTTGCGCATACAGTAATGTCGGAACCAGCAGCAACGACAGGAGCAGGTGTCATAGTAATCACAACGGTATCGGTTACCGCAATACAGTTTCCGAAATTTGTAGAGGTAAGAACAAGCGTTGTTCCTCCGGCAGCAGTGTCAGCGCTGCTTAAGATATAAGTTGCATTTAATGTAGATGCTGTTGGAATGAAAGTTCCTGTTCCAAGTGTTGTCCATACGCCTGTTGTTGCACCCCCACTCACCGATCCATTAAGTTGTGCGGAAACATTTCCAAAGCAGACAGGAATATCAGTCCCTGCATTTACAGCAGGTGCAGGAGTAAATGTGACGAGCATAGCATCATTCACGGCAGCGCAGCTTCCGTTACCGGTAGAAGTCAGGATCAGTATTACACTTCCGTTTGCGGAATCTAAAGGGGTTGTGACATAGGTGTTAGTGAGAACTGTATTTGGGGATTGGAAAGTACCTGTTCCTGAACTGCTCCATACTCCGCCAGTAGCAAACTGCACCGTGCCGCTGACATTTACTGTCGAATAATTATTCGAGCAGATAGATTGGTCTGCCCCCGCATTTGCAACCGGTCCGGGAGTTACAAATACGACCATCGTGTCCGTAGCGACAGGACATCCTCCGTTATTTGTAGAAGAAATGATCAGGAGGATATTTCCGGCAAGAGTGTCATTTATGTTTGGTGTGTAAGTAGCATTAAGTGTTGCAATACCTGAGAAAATTCCAACTCCATTAAGTGTTGACCAAATAACTGTGCCGGTTCCTCCGGTAATTGTTCCGCTGAGCTGCGCGGGATTGTTGGAGCACATGGTTTGATCCGTTCCCGCATTTACTACAGCCGGGATGGTAACGGAAACAGTTTGGGTGGAAGTCGGACTGACACAACCGTTGGCGATGGAAGTTACTGAAACGGAATAGGTGCCTGTCTCAGCGGTTGTAACGCTATTGATAGCCGGATTCTGCAAAGTTGAAGAGAAACTGTTTGGTCCGCTCCATACATAGGTTGTACCTGCAATTGTACTGGCAGTCAAGCTCAGATTATCCCCTATGCATAACGGGCTGTTGCTTCCCGCTGTCGGAGCAACTGGAAGCGGATTGATTGTTACAGATGTTGTCCCGGCAGGGCTTACACAACTTCCTATCTGAACGAAGACAGAATAAATTCCATCACCGGCTGTTGTAACACTTGTAATGGTGGGGTTTTGTGTTGAAGCAGAGAAACTGTTTGGCCCGCTCCAGTTATAAGTGGCTCCAACAATTGTACTTGCAGTTAAACTAAGTTCAGATCCCGAACAAACAGGAGTGTTGCTTCCCGGTGTCGGAGCTGCAGGAGGAGGAGCAACGATCACGGAGGTTGTGCCTTCAGGGCCCGGACAGCCAGCAACAGTCACCGATACAGAATAGGTTCCGGCATCGGCAGTAGAAGCTCCTGCAATGGTTGGATTCTGTAAAGCAGAAGTGAAGCCATTGGGTCCGTTCCATGAATAAGTTGCTCCGGGAATTGTATTTGCAGTTAAGTTCAAATTATCTCCAATACACAAAGGACTGTTGTTGCCGGCAGCAGGAGCAACAGGAATAGGATTCACAGTTACAGAAGTTGTTCCGGCTGGACCTGTACAACCGTTTTCAGTAGCAATAACAGAATAAATTCCGGAAGCAGCCGTAGTAGCCGCGAGGATCACAGGATCCTGAAGCGTAGAAGAAAAACTATTGGGTCCCGTCCATGAATAGGTAGAACCACCAATGGTACTTGCTGTTAAACTCACATCATTTCCCGAACAGAGAGGGGTATTATTTGATGCCACCGGAGCAGCAGGAGTTTGGTTAACAGTTATTGAAACTGTTCCTTCAGGGCTGGTAGGACAACCCGGTACAGTAGCAGTGATCGAATAGGTTCCCGAAGCAGCGGTTGTTGCACCCGCGATAGTTGGGTTTTGTGAAACGGAAACAAAACTATTTGGTCCGCTCCATGAATAAGTTGCGCTGGCAATTGTATTTGATGTAAGGTTTAATGTTTGTCCGGAACAAAGAGGTGAATTACTTCCTGTGGTTGGCGCAGCAGGAGGAGGATTAATAATTACAGCGGTAGTTGCCACAGGGCCATTACAACCATTCTCTGTCGCAAATACCGTATAGGTGCCGGCATCTGCGGAAGAAATATTAATTATAACAGGATTTTGAACAGTTGATGAGAAGCCATTTGGCCCGGCCCAGGAATATGTGGAGCTGCCAATAGTGCTTGCGGTTAAGCTCAGATCAAATCCTATACAGGCGGGGCTGTTGCCGCCTGCGACAGGTGCAACAGGGGTTTGAAAAATTGTAACGGATGTAGTGGATGCCGCGCTCAGGCAGCTTCCGATCTGAACGAAGACAGAATAAATTCCATCCGCGGCAGTTGTAACAGGTGTTATAGTTGGATTCTGCGTTGTTGCCGTGAAACTATTAGGTCCGCTCCAGGTATAAGTTGCCCCGACTATTGTATTGGCAGTTAAGCTCAGCTCGGTTCCGGAACAAACAGGCGTATTGCTTCCAGGCGTTGGGGGCGCAGGAGGCGGAGCAACAATTAAAGCGGTGGTTCCTTCAGCGCCCAGACATCCTGCCACAGTAACAGAAACAGAATAGGTTCCTGCCTCGTCAGTAGTAACTGCTGCGATGGTTGGATTTTGCGAAGCAGAAGAAAAACCATTCGGCCCGTTCCATGAATAAGTTGCCCCTGAAATTGTATTTGCAGTCAGGGTCAGATTATCGCCAATACACAAGGGTCCGTTGTTGCCGGCAACCGGAGCGGCAGGAAACGCATTTACAGTTACAGTAGTTATTCCCGGAAGGCTCGCACACCCGTTTTCAATGGCGGTAACGGAATAAGTGCCGCTCTGGGCCGTGGTTGCCCCGGTAATTACAGGATCCTGTGTGGTGGAAGAGAAGCTACTTGGCCCTGCCCATTGATACGTAGAACCACCCACTGTACTTGCCGTTAAACTAAGATCGCTTCCGGAACAGAACGGACTGTTGTTGGTTGCAGTTGGAGCAGTAGGAGTCAGATTGACCGTTACCGAAACTGTTCCGGCACCACCGGCACATCCCGTAACTGTTACAAAAACTGAATAGTCTCCCACAGCTGCCGGAGTAACTGCACCTATAGTTGGGTTTTGTAAAGTAGAAGAAAAGCCGTTTGGTCCGTTCCATGTATATGTTGCACTGGCAAATGTATTTGCGGTCAAACTCAAGGTTTGTCCGGTACAGACCGGGCTGTTACTTCCTGCAGTGGGAGATGTTGGAGGAGTGTTCACGATTACCGTGGTTGTTCCCGCAGGACCTGAACACCCATTTACCGTAGCGATCACAGAATAAACACCTCCCTCTGCGGTGGATACACCGGTTATAACAGGATTTTGTGTAGCATCTGTAAAGCTGTTAGGACCGGTCCAGGCATACGTAGCTCCGGGTAAAGTGCCCGCAGTGAGCGAAAGGTCAAAGCCTACGCAAATCGGCCCGTTATTGCCGGCAACAGGAGCAGAAGGAGTTTGATCGATGGTAACCGAAGTTGTTCCTGCAAGGCTTGTACAGCCAAGTGCAGTTGCAGTAACAGCATAGAGGCCGGTTGCAGCAGTGGTTACACTTGAGATAATCGGGTCTTGAGAGGTAGAAGTAAACGAATTCGGCCCGCTCCAGCTATAGGTTGCACCTGCAACTGTACTCGCAGTCAGGCTCAACATTTGTCCGGAACAAACAGGAGAGTTGCTTCCTGCTGTTGAAGTAGCGGGGATCGGATTCACAACAACACTGGTGGTACCTGCAGGCCCACTGCATCCGCTAACACTTGCTGTAACGGAGTAGATTCCTGCAGCCGCTAATGTTATTCCTACAATAGTAGGATTTTGAGATATAGAGACAAAGCTATTGGGCCCAAACCATGAATACGTTGCTCCTGCGATGGTGCTTGCAGTCAGGCTCAGCGTGGTGCCTTCACAAAGAGGACTGTTGTTTCCGGCTACAGGTGCAGCAGGAAGAGAATTAATTGTTACTGATACTATTCCGGCAGATCCTGTACAGCCATTTTCAATAGCAACCACAGAATAAATTCCTGCATTAGCAGGCGTAGCGGCAGCTATAACGGGATCCTGTGTGGTAGAAGTGAAACCAGCGGGCCCGGTCCACGAATAAGTCGAACCGCCAACAGTACTTGCAGTTAAACTCAGATCAATTCCCGCACAGATCGGAGAGTTGCTTCCAGGTGTTGGCGCTGCAGGAGTTTGAAAGACAGTTACAGATACAGTTCCGGCAGGGCTGAGCGCGCAACCCGGAACAAATGCAGTTACTGAATAGGTGCCTTCAGCCAACGTGGTAACACTTCCCATAGTAGGATTTTGCGAGACAGAAGTAAAAGTATTGGGGCCAGTCCAGGAATAAATGGTAGCGCTGGGGATTGTAGAGGCGGTCAAACTCAATGTTGTTCCTGAGCAAACCGTTAAGTCACTGCCTGTTGTCGGAGCCGGAGGTGGAGGATTAACAATAACACTAGTTGTTGCATCGGTACCTGTACATCCGGCTGCAGATGTTGTATTCACGGTATATGTTCCTGCCTCTGCCGCACCTACCCCTGTGAGTACAGGGTTCTGGGCGGTGGAAGTAAAGGCATTTGGCCCGCTCCATGCATAGGTAGTTCCTGTACCACTTGCGGTCAGGCTAATGTCGCCACCAATACAGGCCGGAGAGTTACTTCCTGGCGTTGGAGCAGCCGGGGTTTGGTTGATAACTACAGAAATGGTTCCGGTTGGACTGGTAGCGCAACCCGGAACAGTGGCAGTAACCGAATAAGTGCCGGAAGCCAATGTGCTAACACTTCCTATAGCAGGATCCTGGATAGTAGAAGAAAAGCTGTTGGGTCCTGTCCAATTATATGATGCACCCGCAATGGTACTTGCAGTTAAACTTAATGTGTTTCCCGAGCATATCGGACCGTTGCTTCCTGTTGTTGGAGCAGGAGGAGGAGGATTAATAGTAACCGATGTTGTGCCGGCCGATCCGGTGCATCCGGCAACCGTTGCGGTCACAGAATAGGTACCTGCATCAGCAGTTGTAAATCCGGCAACGGCAGGATTTTGTGATGTAGAAGTGAAACTGCTCGGTCCGTTCCAGAAATAGGAAGCTCCGCCAATAGTACTTGCAGTTAATGAAAGTGTGTTTCCCACGCAAACCGGGCTGTTGCTTCCGGCCGTTGGAGTTGCTGGTTGAGGAGCTACAGTTACAACTGCTGTGCCTGCCGGACCTACACAGCCATTTTCAGTAGCTATCACAGAATATGTACCGGCATCCGCAACACCCGCCCCGGCAAGGGTAGGATTTTGTGAAGGAGAAGAGAAGAGGTTTGGACCGGTCCATGCATAAGTGGAGCCGCCAACTGTACTTGCCGTTAAGCTTAATGTGTTACCAATGCAAAGCGGACTATTACTTCCTGCAACCGGAGCTGCCGGAGTAGGGTTCACGGATACAGTAACTGCAGTACGCGGCCCCGTGCAGCTTAAAACGGTTGTCTGCACATAATAAGTGGTAGTGGCAGCCAGAATAGGAGTAGTGTAACTTGCGCCTGTTTGTAAAAGTGTTCCTGCAACCGGAGCATCATACCATTCATAGGTTCCTCCGGGAGCAGTAGCCGTAAGCGTTGCATCAAATCCTTCGCAAATAGCAGTTCCGGATGCTGTTGGTGCAGCGGGGATCGGATTAATTTTAATTATAACATCGTTGGACACTGCTCCGCAGGAGTTCGCAGGGTCATTGGTGGTCAATGTAAGTGTAACGGTTCCTGCGGCAACTTCTCCCGCACTGGGAGTATACACTGCGGTAGGCGTTGAACTGCCAGGGACAAAGCCTCCTGCTCCTCCACTCCATGTTGAACTGGAAGCTGATCCTCCGAAAGCACCGGCCAGTGTAGTAGAAAAGCCGGCACAAATTGTTTGGTCGGGACCTGCATTTACAGTTGCGGCAGGGTCAATGGTAACGGTGTTAGTGGCTGTTACTGTAAAGCATCCTGCAGCAGTGATGGTATTTGTTATTGTATAGGTTCCGGCTGTAGAGGCGCTTAAATTGATCTCGCCCGTGGAGGTGCTGACAAATGATATCCCGGCAGGGACCGAACCAAATACTCCTGCACTTCCTCCGCCATCAAAAATAGGAGAAGGATTAGCGCTGGTTTTACAGAAAGGGCCATCGTAATGAAAATCTGCGACCCCACTGACGGTGATGGTGATCACCTGGCTGCTTGAAGAAGGGCATGGACCGCTGGTAGTAAAAGTTATTGTGTAAGTATTTGCAGGACTTGCTGCCAGATTTACTTCGCCCGTGCTTGTGCTGACAAAAACTAATGCGACCGGAGAAGCGCTGAATGTTCCGGGAAAACCTCCGGTAATGATTGGCGTTGTAGTTCCGCTCTGGCAATAGGTTCCGGCAGAATAAGAGAAGGAAGGATCGTCTGTGGGCGTGATGGTTAACGTAAAAGCATTTCCTGTGCTTGCGCATCCGTTACCATTGGTAACAAATAAAGTTCCTGTGTAAGTTCCCGCCACCACTCCGGCCGCCACAGGCACGGTGATGGGACTTGCAGGCAGCGCAGTAGAACCCACATCCACCAGTCCTGCCGCATTTGCAGCCGCGTTCCAGTCGATGGTATAATTAGTAGGAGCATTGGTGACAGCACCATAAGTTAAAGTAGAACTCTGTGCGCCCGCATTAAAACAAACTGCAGCAGCCGTAGCGGCCGGAGCGATGGTTGGCAGTGGATTGATCGTTAATGTAAACGCATTTCCGGTAGAAGCACATCCGTTTCCATTGGTTACAAATAAAGTTCCTGTGTAAGTCCCTGCCACAACCCCCGCAGCGACAGGTACCGTGATCGGACTTGCAGGAAGAGCAGTACTTCCGACATCCACCAGTCCTGCCGCATTGGCAGCCGCATCCCAGTCGATGGTATAATTGGTAGGCACACCGGTGGTGGCACCGTATGCTAAGGTTGAACTCTGCGCGCCCGCATTGAAACAAACAGCCGCAGCCGTGGCAGCCGGAGCAATGGTGGGCAGCGGATTGATCGTTAAGGTAAAAGCGTTCCCCGTGCTTGCACATCCGTTTCCATTGGTTACAAATAAAATTCCCGTGTAAGTTCCTACTGCAACCCCCGCAGCCACAGGCACTGTGATGGGGCTTGCAGGCAGCGCGGTAGAACCCACATCCACCAGTCCTGCCGCGTTGGCAGCCGCATTCCAGTCGATGGTATAATCTGTGGGCGCACCTGTAGTGGCACCGTACGTTAAAGTAGAACTCTGCGCTGCGGCATTAAAGCAAACATTCGCAGCGGTAGCAGCCGGAGCGATGGTTGGCAGGGGATTGATGGTGAGTGTAAATACATTTCCGGTAGAAGCGCATCCGTTCCCATTGGTCACAAATAAAGTTCCTGTGTAAGTTCCCCCGGCAACACCCGCAGCGATGGGCACTGTGATGGGGCTTACAGGCAGTGCAGTAGAACCTACATCCACCAGTCCTGCCGCATTGGCAGCCGCGTTCCAGTCGATGGTATAATTAGTAGGCACACCGGTGATGGCACCGTATGTTAAGGTAGAACTCTGTACGGCAGCATTAAAACAAACTGCCGCAGCCGGAGCAGCCGGAGCGATGGTTGGCAGAGGATTGATGGTTAGTGTAAAAGCATTTCCTGTGGAAGTACATCCATTCGTTACATATAAAGTTCCGGTGTACGTTCCCGCTGCAACTCCCGCTGCAATCGGTACGGTGATGGGACTGGCAGGAAGGGCAGTAGAACCCACATCCACCAGTCCTGCCGCATTTGCAGCCGCATTCCAATCTATGGTGTAATTTGTGGGCGCACCGGTAGTGGCCCCGTATGCTAAGGTTGAACTCTGAGCTGCTGCATTAAAACAAACGGCAGCTGCAGTCGCAGCGGGAGCAATGGTTGGCAGAGAATTGATCGTCAGGGTAAAAACATTTCCTGTGGAAGCACATCCGTTTCCATTGGTTACATATAAAGTTCCCGTGTAAGTTCCTACTGCAACCCCCGCAGCCACAGGCACGGTGATAGGGCTTACAGGAAGGGCAGTGGAACCCACATCCACCAGTCCTGCGGCATTTGCAGCCGCGTTCCAGTCGATGGTATAATTGGTAGGAGCACCGGTAGTGGCGCCATAAGTTAAAGTAGAACTCTGAGCCCCCGCGCTAAAGCAAACTGCTGCTGCGGTAGCCGCGGGAGCAATGGTTGGCAGAGGATTTATAGTTAATGTAAAAGCATTTCCTGTACTTGCGCATCCATTACCGTTGGTTACAAATAACGTTCCTGTATACGTTCCCGCAGCAACTCCCGCAGCAATGGGCACGGTGATGGGACTTGCAGGAAGTGCAGTTGATCCCACATTGACAAGCCCGGCAGCGAGAGCAGCGGCATTCCATGTGATGGTGTAATTAGTAGGAGCATTGGTGACAGCACCGTATGTTAACGTAGAACTCTGCGCGCCTGCATTAAAACAAACTGCCGCAGCCGTAGCAGCCGGAGCAATGGTTGGCAGGGGATTGATCGTTAGGGTAAATGCATTTCCTGTGCTTGCGCATCCATTACCATTCGTTACATATAAAGTCCCGGTGTATGTTCCCGCCACCACTCCTGCCGCCACAGGCACGGTGATAGGACTTGCCGGAAGGGCCGTAGAACCCACATCCACCAGTCCTGCCGCATTTGCAGCCGCGTTCCAGTCAATCGTATAATTGGTAGGAGCACCGGTGGTGGCGCCATAAGTTAAAGTAGAACTCTGCGCGCCTGCATTGAAACAAACTGCCGCAGCCGTAGCAGCCGGAGCGATGGTAGGCAGAGGATTGATCGTCAGGGTAAAAGCATTACCGGTAGAAGCACATCCGTTTCCATTGGTAACAAATAAAGTTCCTGTGTAAGTTCCGGCAGCAACTCCCGCAGCGACAGGCACGGTGATGGGGCTTACAGGAAGCGCAGTAGAACCCACATCCACCAGTCCTGCCGCATTTGCAGCCGCATTCCAGTCTATGGTGTAATTTGTGGGCACACCGGTGGTGGCACCGTATGCTAAGGTTGAACTCTGCGCGCCCGCATTAAAACAAACTGCCGCAGCCGTAGCAGCCGGGGCGATGGTTGGCAGCGGATTGATCGTTAATGTAAACGCATTTCCGGTAGAAGCACATCCGTTCCCATTGGTCACAAATAAAGTTCCGGTATAAGTTCCCGCCCCCACCCCCGCTGCAATCGGTACGGTGATTGGACTGGCAGGAAGGGCAGTTGATCCCACATCCACCAGTCCTGCCGCATTGGCAGCCGCGTTCCAGTCAATGGTATAATTAGTAGGAGCATTGGTAACAGCACCGTATGTTAAGGTAGAACTTTGTGCAGCCGCATTAAAACAAACCGATGCAGCCGTGGCAGCCGGAGCAATGGTTGGCAGAGGATTGATCGTAAGAGTAAATGCGTTTCCTAAACTTGCACAACCTGTTGCGCTCGTTACAAATAAAGTTCCTGTGTATGTTCCGGCAGCAACCCCCGCAGCGACAGGCACCGTGATGGGGCTTGCAGGAAGCGCAGTTAATCCCACATCCACCAGTCCTGCGGCATTGGCAGCCGCGTTCCAGTCGATGGTATAATTGGTAGGCACACCGGTGGTGGCACCGTATGCTAACGTAGAACTCTGTGCAGCCGCATTAAAACAAACCGCAGCAGCAGTCGCAGCCGGAGCAATTGTTGGCAGTGGATTGATCGTTAAAGTAAAAGCATTTCCTGTGCTTGCACAACCGTTTCCATTGGTTACATATAAAGTTCCGGTGTACGTTCCGGCAGCAACCCCCGCAGCCACAGGCACTGTGATGGGGCTTGCAGGCAGCGCGGTAGAACCCACATCCACCAGTCCTGCCGCATTTGCAACCGCGTTCCAGTCAATGGTATAATTGGTAGGAGCATCGGTGACAGCTCCGTATGTCAACGTAGAACTCTGCGCGCCCGCGCTGAAACACACTGACGCAGCCGCAGCAGCCGGGGCGATGGTTGGCAGTGGATTGATCGTCAGGGTAAAAGCATTACCGGTAGAAGCACATCCGTTACCATTGGTAACAAATAAAGTTCCCGTGTATGTTCCCACTGCAACTCCCGCAGCGACAGGCACTGTGATGGGACTTGCAGGAAGGGCAGTACTTCCCACATCCACCAGTCCAGCGGCATTTGCAGCCGCGTTCCAGTCAATGGTATAATTGGTAGGAGCATTGGTAACAGCACCGTATGTTAAAGTAGAACTCTGCGCGCCTGCATTAAAACAAACTGCCGCAGCCGTGGCAGCCGGGGCGATGGTTGGCAGTGGATTGATCGTTAATGTAAACGCATTTCCGGTAGAAGCACATCCGTTACCATTGGTAACAAATAAAGTTCCTGTGTAAGTTCCCGCCACCACTCCTGCAGCCACAGGCACCGTGATCGGACTTGCAGGCAGCGCAGTTGATCCCACATCCACCAGTCCTGCGGCATTTGCAGCCGCGTTCCAGTCAATGGTATAATTGGTAGGAGCATTAGTAACAGCACCATATGTTAAAGTAGAACTCTGTGCGTCAGCATTAAAACAAACTGCCGCAGCCGCAGCAGCCGGGGCGATGGTTGGCAGCGGATTGATCGTCAGGGTAAAAGCATTTCCTGTGCTGGCGCATCCGTTACCATTGGTTACAAATAAAGTCCCCGTGTATGTTCCGGCAGCAACCCCTGCAGCCACAGGTACCGTGATGGGACTTGCAGGCAGCGCGGTAGAACCCACATCCACCAGTCCTGCGGCATTTGCAGCCGCATTCCAGTCGATGGTATAATTAGTCGGAGCATTGGTGACAGCACCGTATGCTAACGTAGAACTCTGCACAGCCGCATTAAAACATACGGCAGCAGCAGTAGCAGCCGGAGCAATGGTTGGCAGGGGATTTATAGTTAATGTAAAAGCATTACCGGTAGAAGCACATCCGTTCCCATTGGTCACAAATAAAGTTCCGGTGTATGTTCCCGCAGCAACACCTGCAGCAATCGGCACCGTGATGGGACTTGCAGGCAGCGCGGTAGAACCCACATCCACCAGTCCTGCGGCATTTGCAGCCGCGTTCCAGTCGATGGTATAATTAGTCGGAGCATTGGTGACAGCACCGTATGTTAAGGTAGAACTCTGCGCGCCTGCATTAAAACAAACGGCAGCAGCAGTCGCAGCCGGAGCAATGGTTGGCAGGGGATTAATGGTGAGTGTAAATGCATTTCCTAAACTTGCGCATCCGTTCCCATTCGTTACATATAAAGTTCCGGTATATGTTCCTGCCACAACTCCCGCAGCAACAGGCACGGTGATGGGACTTGCAGGCAGCGCGGTAGAACCAACATCCACCAGGCCTGCAGCATTGGCAGCCGCGTTCCAGTCGATAGTATAATTAGTAGGCACACCGGTGGTCGCACCATAAGTTAAAGTAGAGCTCTGCGCACCCGCGCTAAAGCAAACTGCTGCTGCTGTAGCCGCAGGAGCAATAGTAGGCAGGGGATTGATGGTGAGTGTAAATGCATTCCCGGTAGAAGCACATCCGTTACCATTCGTTACATACAAAGTTCCGGTGTATGTTCCAGCAGCAACACCTGCAGCGATCGGTACGGTGATAGGACTTGCAGGAAGTGCAGTAGAACCCAAATCCACCAGTCCTGCCGTATTTGCAGCCGCATTCCAGTCGATGGTGTAATTGGTAGGGGCATTGGTAACAGCCCCGTATGTTAAGGTAGAGCTCTGGGCGCCTGCACTGACGCATGCGTTTGCCGCAGTCGCAGCCGGAGCAATGGTTGGCAGTGGATTAACCGTTACTGTAACGGAGTTAGGCCCTCCGGGACAACCGTTATCATTGGCAATAACTGTATAAACGGTGGTTATAGTTGGTGAAGCAACAGGATTTGCAGAAGTAGTATTATTCAACCCTGCAGAAGGTGACCATACATAATTGGTAGAACCCGAGCCGCCAGTGGGACTTCCACCCAATGTTGTGCTTTGACCTATACATATGGATGTATTTGCCCCAGGATCTAACACAAAAGCACTGGGGCGTCCCGCAGGAATTAGAGTTGCATTAAGGTACATTCTCCTCCCGTTGAAATAGTTAATAGTTGCTCCGACATAATCGTGCCCGCTTAGATAAAATACATTCCCTCCAACTGAATCACTGGGTGCAAGATGCACAGCGGTAGCTGCAACAGTAGTTGTTGGCAGAGGGTCTGAGAGGCCATTGTAAGTTTCCGCATTGAAAGCAGAGGTGGCGCTGGGCCAGAAGCGCTCGATAGTTCCGTTCTCATTAGCAACGGCTCCTTCAAACTGATTGAACGCAAGATCAGGATTCGAATAGGTCATCGTTACCGAGCCGGCATCAAAACTGATACCCCTCGTGGTTTGAAAATGCCCTCCACTCGGCTGATGGTTCTCATACAGATCGATACCCGCGCACTGGGCTAAAAAGTTTCCGCCTTCATTAACAAATTTTACAATATTATCTACCGAATTTATATCCTCATTAGTGGTAAAGTCCCAATGCGCTTCAGAACAAAAAGAATAACATTCCACAAGTCCCGGAAAATTGCCTGCGTTTTGAGTAAAATAATTTGTACCAGCTACTAAACCTGCCTCGGCCATGTATGTTTCTTGCACTGCCTCATATCCACCGTTAGTAAATATCGCAATCTTCGGACGGTGATTCAATGTATATCTCACATTCAGATTTTCATCACCGGCGAGTTTAAATACCGCCACCTGGTTATATCCTACTCCCTGCGCGGTATACGTGCTGATAACCTGAAGTGCGGTTAGCCCGGAACCATAATACGACCTGTTGATCCAGGTGCTGTCAATAATAAATGCACTTGCTTTAAAAGTTACGGCTGCTGAAGCAACGGCAGTCGGCAATACCCTTGAAGCGTTTGCTGTAAAGTCCGCAGCATCTTTTGCTTTACCCGAAAGGATAACCCACTTTACCGGAATATCATTCATCAATAAAGCATGGACCATGCCGTATGCTTTTAAATTAAATGGAGCAACCACAGCCTGGTTGGTATTGTCCATGGGTATCACATAGGAATTTCTTGGAATGGCTTCCACATTGGCCGGAGGACCAGGAACATCCGGAGTATAACAAGCGGCACTTACTATGGTGCGTGTACCGGCAGGATTCGGACCAACCATGTCTGATATTGTGGTTGCATCCATAACAAAAGAAGTCATGGAAGCATCCAAGCGATCACCTGCGTTTGCAGTTGCAGGAACGTCATACACCAGATAAAAGTAATAATCACCCGAGCCAAGATCTAGTTTTTGCGAACCGGTAATTGTAAATGCGCCATTGGGATTATTTACAGTTCCAAACGGCTGTATGTTGTCCGTAATTAAAGGAGAGGAAATTAATTGCTCGTTGTAATATAGTTTTGCGGACGCGATATTTACGGCTGGGTTTTGAGAAAAACCCACATCCCCGACAGTGCTGAAATCAAACTGAGTAATGGTTGGAGGAGGGCATCCTCCCGAAATATTGATCCTTATCCTGAGGATAACCGCATTTCGACTGGATTCGCAGTTGCGGTTAATACTTTGGGTAGTGTATTGCCCTATGTCACTTACATTATATATTGATGCCGTATTGGCAAACATAAACCCGAATGATTCGGAAGAAAGAGGTTGAAATGGGGTGCTGTTTATAAGAAAAGTTCCGACTGTTCCTGTACCTGTTCTTAATAAGTCTCCGCTTCCGGCAGCAGTTGCCCGTATCTGGAAACTATTAAAAAAGAGCTCGTCAAAATTTCCACCGGCTGCATCCGTGGTTAATGTTACGGTTATAGAAGTGGTGGTGACAGAGGTTAATGCAAGCGCAGTAATATCGCTGCCTCCTCCATTTTTAGTAACGGTATGGGCTGCTCCCGTATTGAATTCAAACCCGGTTGGGAGTGTCAGAATAATGGTAGCACCTGCCTGGCTGTTGTTAAAATCAGTCATTAACCGTTCCTTGAGAGAAAAACTCACGGTTTGATAAGCGCTGGGATAAGCTCCAGTGCAAAAAGACAGATCGGCAAAGGGTGTGATGTTGGAAGGGGTTGTATAGGTAATAATGAGCAATCCCGCTGCTCCGTTACCGCCCGTATGATCTGTACCATCAGGCACAAAAGCACCGCTTCCTCCGCCACCGTACACATTGCCGGTATTGCCATTGCCTTCTGAATTATTTCTGCCGGCACCCCCGGCTCCTCCTCCGGTAGTTGTTCCCGGGCCCGCTGTAATGCCGACAGCATTTCCGCCCACTCCGGTTGAACCTCCTCCTCCACCCCCTCCTCCTGAAATACCGCCAGCCCCGCTTCCATCGGCTCCATTTCCACCTGCAAACTTCACATCACCAATACTGGCAGCGCTCGATCCGATACCGCCTAAGGAAACTCCCGCGTTTGGCGCTGCTCCCCCGGCACCCCCTTCAGCAAACACGGTTCCGACAGCGCTGAACCAGGAAGGATTTCCCTGGGCTCCCGCTGATGTAGTGCCGGTTTTGGTAGCTCCTACATTAACAGAGTAGGAGGTCAATGATGTAACTGCAACTGATTTTTTTGCATAAGCTCCTCCGGCACCGCCACCGCCACCATATAAAGTGGTAGTTGTCGTACCGCCTCCCGATCCTCCGCCTCCCCAGCATTCAACAGTAGCTGTGGAAACCCCCGGAGGACAGACCCATGAACTTGAAGAAGTGAATAAAACTGTAGTGGTTTGCCCCCACAACAAATTAAAAGAAGAAAGAAAAATAAATACAGTAAGGAAAACAAAACAGCAAATTTTTACCCTGGAAAGGCTGGCCAAAAGAAAAAGAAACTTTTTGTAAAGTTTATGCATGCGGTTTTCAGAAGATCAGTTTGGTGTTGAAATCAATCTAACGGAGAATGTTTGAAAAGGTTACCCCGTTTACTAACATTTAACTACAATTAATTGATCGCCACTAAAGTAGTGTTTTTTGATGTAATAACGCCAAAATTATTCAGTGTTATTTGATGTATTTTTGCATGGGCTATGAACTCATTTTCATAACGGGGATCCACCGCCAGCAGCAACCCCCCGCTGGTTTGGGGGTCGCAGAGGGTGAGGATGGCTCCCCCTGCCTGTTGGTCGGGATTTGAAATCCCGACCATCGAAACTTTTTTTTGGTAACTATTCCAATTTCTGAATGTAATATCAGGGTATATCATTTTGGATACATAGTGAGAGATGTTTTGCATTAGGGGAATTTTTGAATATTCGATCTCCGCAGATACCCCGCTTCCTTCACACATTTCTATAAGGTGCCCGAGCAGGCCGAAGCCCGTTACATCTGTCATTGCCTTTACATAGTCCAGTTTTCCAAGTTCATATCCTATGGAATTCAGTTGAGTCATAAATTTTACTGCATCTTCAAAATCTTCTGCAGGCGCCAGACCGCGTTTATGAGCCGTGGCAATCATTCCAACTCCAAGAGGTTTCGTTAAAAATAATTTACAGCCCTCGGTGGCTGTAGAATTTCTTTTTATGTTTTTAATTTCCACTTCTCCGGTCACCGCCAGTCCAAAAATGGGTTCCGGGCTGTCAATGCTGTGTCCGCCAGCGAGTGGAATTCCGGCTTCCGCACAAATTTTCCTGGCTCCTTCCAACACCTGTTGCGCTAGCTCAGCCGGAAGTTTTTCAACCGGCCAGCCGAGAATGGCAATTGCCATCAGGGGTTTTCCGCCCATCGCATACACATCACTGATGGAATTGGCAGCGGCAATCCTGCCGAAATCAAAAGCATCGTCCACGATAGGCATGAAAAAATCCGTAGTGGAGATGATGGCGCGGCCATTGCCGATGTCGTAAACGGCAGCATCGTCTTTGGTGTCGTAGCCGACCAGAAGCGACCTCACCCCCGACCCCTCTCCAGGGGGAGAGGGGGGATTGTGCTGCAGTATCTTTTCCAGCTTGTTCGGTGCGATCTTGCATCCGCAGCCGGCTCCGTGGGAGAATTGGGTAAGTTTTATTTTTTCAGGCATAATTTTTTTTCAATTTAGTATTTGCATACTCGAGCACTTTGCCGGCATTTAATTTTGCATCAGCCGAATCACATTCAATGAAAAAAACATCCTTCATACTTCTTTTTTCATGATTGTAATTATATGCTTTGTCATAATATGTTAAGGTAATATCGGCTACTTCGTGCAGATCTCCTTTTTCCAGTTCTTCCAAAGCTCTGTTCACATGCTGTCCGCCCAGTCGCTGATGAATTTTTAGCACACAGGAACTAAGTTCTTCCTTCGAAAAATTTCCGTAGTCAGCAACAAGCCTTTCAATTCTTGAACTTTTCGGAACGGAGACCCGCAGGATCAGGGCTTCTTTCATTCTTGCCCAAAGCGCTGCGGGTAATTGAACCTTGCCAATGCTTCGGGATTCATCTTCAAGCCATATCTTTCTTGCAGGGTCAAGTTTGCCGAAAGCAGCGCAGAGTGCGTTTTCAAACTGTTCGTTGGTAGGCTGCGGGGCTTCTCCCAATGAACCAAAGGCAGAACCTTTGTGATTTGCAAGCGCTTCCAGATCGATCACCTGTTCGCCCTGAGCGGCAATGTGTTTCAGTATCTCTGTTTTTCCGCTGCCTGTTTCCCCGCCTACAACCAGGATATCAGCGTTCCTGTTGAAACTTTGGAGCACGAAATTCCGGTAGGCTTTGTAACCTCTTACAAGCGTGTATGTGTTATACCCATTCTCATTGAGGAGCTGTGCAAATTTCGAACTGCGCATTCCTCCGCGCCAGCAGTGAATTAAGACGGTTAATGGTTTATGGTTAATGGTTAATGGTTCGTCATTCGCTTGTTCGCTTGTTCGCTTGTTCGCTTGTTCGGCTGCTGCAATTTTTTCAACCTTGCTTAAA
The DNA here is from genome assembly GCA_004297845.1 of Bacteroidota bacterium. GTDB lineage: Bacteria > Bacteroidota > Bacteroidia > Palsa-948 > Palsa-948 > Palsa-948. The sequence continues at coordinate 24,098 of SCSP01000153.1, forward strand.
AATAAGTCGATCTTCGGATTTGCAATTTCGTATCCTATCCTGATTGCTTCTTCCTTGCTTTTCTGCACATAAGCAGTTCCCACTTTCGCCCGCTCTTCATTATCAAACAATGGAATATTGATTGCTCCCGGAATGTGTCCCTGATCAAATTCTCCGGGTGAGCGTACATCAATTACCGGACATTTTTGTGCTTGCTGTAGGAACTCTCGTATCTGCAGAGGGCTATTCATTTTTAATCAGTCACGAGTTTGAAATATGCATTCCAGTCCCATTCTCCTCCGTAAAAACAGCCGTCATAGTAATAAATGATGTTTAGGTTGATCCAGATGCATCCAGCGAAAAATACAAACAACAATGCCATTCCCACCTTGCTCTTTATCTGTGAAATGACATAGGTAAATGGAAACATCAGCAGAGGATAGTACTCCACAAAACTCCGCGCACCCATCGCGCAGCCGAACCAGTAATTCCACCAGCTGGAGAAAACATAGCTGGATAAAAGAAAAATCACTGTAATAATAATTCCATTTCTATCTTTTTTCCAAAGCGCCATTGCCATGCCTGCAACACCGGTAAAAAGTACAGGTGCCCAGGTGAAGAGACCGTTGTTCGTGCTGAACCACACGGGGATCAGCTTGGGAGACAATAAAAAGGGAAATCCTTCTTCTCCATAGGAATAAACGATAGGACTATTAAAACTTTGAGACCAATAAATAAGTTGAGGAATAAGGATTGATAACGAGATTAGCAATGAAATAAATACCGGCTTCAGATGTTGTCTGAAAAATGCAATGTTTTCCGGGAAGCTGAAAGTGTTGCCGAAAAAAAATATAAAAATAACAAGAATGATATTTGTCGGGCGTATGAGCATAACAAGTGCAAGTGAAACAAGAAGAGGTAAAAAAAATTTGAACAGAGGCGCTTTGTAAATTTTTGTGGTCAGATACGCAATTGCAGAAATTAGAAAGAAAGAATATACATGCAGGAATCCGGACGCATCCAGCGTATAATAAAAAAGGTTGGTGCCCAGAAAAAAAACGGATACTGTGATAAGTGATATTTTTTCCAAGAAATATTTTTTTAAGAACAGAAAGGAAAATAAAAGGCCAAGTAATCCATAAAATGTTCCGGCAATCATAATGGCTCCGTGATAGATTGGACTAAAACCATCCGATGGAAATCCCATCGGCCCGGATAATATATGTGCAACTAAGAAAAAGGGTGCTTGTAGAATGGCAACACCCGATGTGTATTTGGTGATAATGTTTCCTGTTTTTTCGTTGAATGAAAACCCGGTGCCGGTCTTGAACCGAATACTGTCGGGCATGCTGCTGCAATCGTTCCCGTAAATAAACCAGATGGGATTATAAACATAATAGCCCGAGGCATCGGCCCAGAGTACGCTCTGGTAACTTTGGTGATCGTCCTTGCTGTGTTTGTTAAATGCGAGAAAAAGAAATACAGAAAAAAGCAGGAGAAGTATTCCGGTTTTCTTCATGCGGGAGGGTCAATGCCTGACAATTAATTTCCCTGTGCCAACACGGTTCTTTTCGCGGACATGAACAAAGTAGAGTCCCTCATGAATTCCGGTAACTGAAATAGTATTTTTCCCCGTGGCAATATGTTGGGTGAGAACTATTCTTCCCAGTGCATCATAAATTTCAATCACAGAGGATTCTGTGGTGTTCACAATAAAATGGTCGGATGCGGGATTAGGGACAATAGAAAGAATTTCTTTTTTTGTTTCAATTTCATGCGTACTCACCACTACCTGAACTGTTCCGGTGGAGAGGTGGTTGGAATCCGTCTTCAGTACATAAATATTCGGCTTGCCGGTGCCATAACTTTCGGTGGTGCCTACGATCACATACCCTTTGTCAAATGTTTGTTTGATCGAAAATGCATTTTCAGTCTGTGCTCCCCCGTACCCTCTGTAATCCTGATAATAACCCCCTGCATCCGTCTTGTATAAAAACATGTTGTACTGACCAGCATTGTCATCGTGCCCCGTGAAAACATATCCTCCTTCCGCAGTCTGGCTCACCGAGGTGGCAATGCGGTTGTAGATGGCTGCGTCCCTGCGCGACCACAGGGTATCACCGATCGAATTTATTTTCATCAGCCAGTTCTCATATTTATTCAGTGCAGAAAAACTTTTGGCAGCACAGATGACAATAAAACGTCCATCGGATGTCAGTTTACATTCATTCCCTCTATCCTCTCCTGTACCTCCGTATGTTTTTGCCCATTTAAGATTCCCTGTGGAATCGCTTTTCAATAAATACACATCCTCTTCTCCTTGCCCGAAACTTTTTGTGTATCCGGCAACAAAATATCCTCCATCGGTGGTGGAGCATACAGAATTGCCGGCATCTTCCAAAGAGCCTCCGTAAGCAGAATCCCAAAGCAAAACTCCGGTTGGATCTATTTTAAGAAGATACACATCTCCGTTTCCGTTTCCGTAGCTGTACGTGCTGCCGCAGATTACAAAATCGCCCGCACTTGTTTGAATGATACTGTTTCCGAAATCCCAGTCTATTCCGCCATAGCTGTTCGACCATTCAAGTATTCCATTCTTATCTGTTTTGGCCAGATAAACATCGTACCCTCCAGTACCTTCGCTGTTGCTGTACCCCGTAATGGCAAATCCGGAATCCGGAGTTTGTATCACCGAGTTGCCTTTCTCAACTCCTGCACCGCCAATGGCTTGCTGCCAGGCTACTTTTCCGGCTTTGGAGATATTGGTGAGATAAACATCCGTTTGTCCATTGCCGAATGCACTGGTGGAGCCTACTACCACATATCCGCTGTCGAATGTTTGTATGACGCATTTCGCGTCATCGTATTTCTGCGTTCCGATTACCAGTTCAAAGTTAACTCCCTGTCCGGCAGAAAACAATGGCTGGTCAATCACAAACAAAACCGCAAGAAATCCAATGTAGGAAAAATTGCTACTTTCGGAAAGTGTCGGCTTAGGTTTGATAGATGAAATCATTGCCTCAAAGATATACAGAACTTTTGACTTTTAACTTTTTTCTCTTTTAACTTATCTATATGATCCACAAAGAAGGTATCCCCACCATCCTCCTCTCCCTTCTGTTCATTGCCATTCTCAATGCCGCCATTCATTTTGCAGGGGGAAACGAGATCATAAAATGGATTGGCTACGGGTTTTCCGGACTGCTGATGATCGTTGTGCTGCAGTTCTTCCGCAACCCTTCACGCAATATTCCATTGAACATCAATCACATCCTTTCTCCCTGCGATGGAAGGGTTGTAGTGATAGAAGAAGTAATGGAGGACGAATATTTTAAAGACAAGCGCATGCAGGTTTCCATCTTCATGTCACCCATCAATGTGCATGTGAACCGCTATCCGATGAGCGGAAAGGTGGCTTACTACAAATACCATCCCGGAAAATATTTAGTAGCATGGCACCCGAAGTCCTCCACAGAAAATGAAAGAACTACGGTTGTGGTTTCCCCCCTCTCCCCTGGAAGAGGGGATGTAAATGAGGTACTCTTCCGTCAGATTGCCGGTGCCCTCGCCCGCAGAATCGTTTTTTACGGCAAAGAGGGCGCATCTGTAAAACAAGGAGATCAATGCGGTTTCATCAAATTTGGTTCACGCGTGGATATCTTTTTTCCAATCGGCACTAAACTCAGCGTGAAACTGCAGGATGTGGTGAAAGGGGGGATGAGTGTGATCGCAGAAATCTGATGCCCCTTAGATGAGCGCGACAGCCGAAGTGATGCGGAGCCTTTGCAGAGCCACTTCGGCAGGAGTGCAGATGAGGTTGTTGGAATGTCCGCTTGATATCAACGTGAAGTCTCAATTTAACTTTATTTCTCCGTGTAACCCTGGTAGATACGAAGGAGCGCCTACGGCACTATCGGGATCAGACCCTTAGCAAGCCACGGAACGCCCTGGCGGCATAGTAAGATTCTGCACCGTTGTGACCTACGAAGACACGGCCGTAGCGGTAATCAGCACAGATGGCACCACCGAGTTTTCTGATCTCAGAAGGTGTTTTCAGCCAGCTCGATGTTTTAACATCAAACTTTCCAAGTTTCTGCAGAGCCAGATATTGATCTTCCGTTAAAATCTCAATGCCTAAGGCAGCAGCCATATCCATAGCGCTATCTTTCGGTTTATGCTCTTTCCTTTTCTCAAGAGCTTCACGGTCGTAACAAACACTTCTTCGGCCAATAGGACTTTCCGCTGAACAATCATAAAAAATGTATTCGCCCGTCTTTTTATCACGATCAACAACATCCGGTTCACCACCGGTTCTTTCCATTTCATGAAGCGACCACAGTTTTTCTGTATTGGCTTCCAGTTTTGCCTGGACTTTAGCCCATTCAAGACCTTTATGGCGGTTCCCATTTTTCTCAAAACGGGCTTTTAATGCCCCGAGTAATTCTTCACGTTGTTTTGGCGGCAGGTTCTTTTTATCGCTCTTTGTCATAATGTGTTATTTTTTGTTTACAATATATTACAATTGATCGTCTGCCAACTCAAATTTTCATGCCACAAATCTACAATTTTCAGTTACTTCAGGCAAATAAGTTGGCTGGAAACTTTTAACGATTTTTAACAATACATTAGCACGGTTTTTTGTGTACCTTAGGGGCATAACAGGATATAACAGGAAGTAAAAACCAATTTAAAATAACACACATGAAAAACTTATTTTTATCGCTCGCGCTCACAGGGCTTGTAGGCGCAGCATCCATTAACACAGTTTCTGCATTCGCATCTGCGAAAATAATCGCAGGAGGAGGCGAAGAATGTAAGAAAGACAAAAAATGCAAAAAGAAAAGCACTTGCTGTAAAGCAAAAACTGCAACCACAACTAATACCGAAAAAAAATCCTGCTCCAGCGAGAGTAGCAAAAAATGCTGCTCTTCCTCAAAGAATCAAGCAAAAGCCACCACCACCACCACTCCTGCAACTACGGGTATCAAAACTGATCCGAAGACGGTTGAGGTTGTAAAGTAATTTCTAACACTTAAATTTTAAAAACCGTTTGGGCTTTGCTGAACGGTTTTTTTTTGGTATTAGGAGGTTTTTCCCTCTCCTTTGGAGTGGAGATAGGGGGTGAGGTCTAATGCAAATACTGCGACAATTTCAAATACTGCGCCAGCCCGTTCAGCACCAGTGACCAGATAATCACCGATAGGATCAAGATCAAAGCATTTCGCATTTTTTTTCTGTAAAAGTGATTTGTTACAATGGTCCCGAACGGAATGGAAATCACGGCAGGTGTGGTGATGGCCAATCCGATAAGCCCGAAACGCATTTTTATCCTCACAATGAACCTATTGCTGCGTGTAAATATTTTCTTAGGCGAATTTTGCCTTGCCGAACGCTTTTTGAATACTCCTTTTACCATTTTCCACCCGTACGAAATAGCCTGGCCCACAAATGTAAAAGCAATGATGCCGGTTATCCCTCCGCTGGTGGTGATGAGAAATGCGTCCCGGAAATTGAACCCGTAACGCTCCGCTTCAAATGGGGCCAGGACGAATTTTACGCTGGCAATGAGCGCAATTTCAAGTATCTTCAGAAGATAAATTACCTCTTCTTCATTCATAAATTAAAGTTTGTTTCCGAAGGCAAGATCTCCTGCATCGCCCAGTCCGGGTACAATGTACGCTTTGGAAGTGAGTTCTTCATCAATGGCGCATACCCATAGAATAACATTGTTCGGCAAATGCTTTTTTACGTATTCAACACCTTCGGAACTTGCCAGCAGCGATGCAATATGTATTTTTTTCGGAATTCCGTTTCGTTTCAGCGCTTTGAACACCAGTTCTATCGATTGCCCCGAAGCAAGCATCGGATCGCAGAGGATGAGAGCTTTATCGTTCAGGTCCGGGCAGGCCATGTATTCAACCTGCACTTCAAAAGTTCCGTCCGGATGATGTTTGCGGTAGGCAGAGATAAACGCATTTTCAGCTTTGTCAAAAATGTTCAGCATGCCCCGGTGAAAAGGAAGCCCCGCTCTGAGTATGGTGGCAATCACCGGTTGTTGTTTTAGTACCGATGCGTTAGCTACGCCCAGCGGAGTAGTTATTTCTTTTTTCTCCCACTCTAATTTTTTACTTATCTCATAGGCGCATATTTCCCCTGCTCGTTCCAGGTTCCTCCGAAAGCGCATACTGTCTTTCTGTATTTCTTCATCCCTCATCTCAGCAATGAACTGATTGAGTATCGAATTTTCTTTTCCTAATTCAAATATCATAGTATTGCTTTACTGCTGTATTGTTTTATTGTTGGCAATATTTTTAGCTATTTACTGTTTATTTGGTCGTTTTTTGTCGATTGCCGATTGCCGATTGTTTCTCTGCTGTTAATTGTGTACTGTGTATTGCCTACTGTCTACTGCTATTTTATTTCCTTTATCCATTTAATAATCTTCGGCAAATTATTCTTCCTTATTTGTAAATATACATATTCCTCCGAGCCGAATCCTTTGTAAAAGCGCGCAAGACCCGGGAGGTTGGAGCCTTCAAAATCCAGGATCATTTTGCTCCCTGCATACTCTTGTATGAACTTGTCAATCAGATAAAACATGGCACCGGTTTTTTTTGCCTGCTGGTCCGTGGCGGAGAACAGAAAAATTGATCGGTTGCCTTTAATAAGCCATACAACTCCCGCACAAAGTTTTCCTTCTGAAAAGGCACCCCACACTTGGGCAAATCCTTTCTGAATGCAGGTGTTTATCAGACGGAGCAGTATATTGTAGTTTTTATCTGTAAGATTATTTATTTTTTTTCCTGTATTTTTCCGGAAGATGCTGATCAATTCAGCAGGGGGGATCTCTTTCCGAAGTTTAATACTGTACTTCACCGCTTTCTTTATGTTCCGTCTTGTATCTTCTGAGAATTTTTTTCGAAGCCATTCGTAAGACGAATCAAGAGAAAGTTCAATATTAATATTCTTCTTGACCTGAAATCCTGAAAGCTCAAACGTATTGTATATGTTGAGATTTATTTCCAGAAATTTATAGCGTGAAGGAATGGCATTAAGAAATTCTTCAACTTTTTGCCGGGATGTTTTTTCTTTAGAGAAAATCCCGAGTTGTTGTGTGAAATAAGGGGGATACAAATACTCTATTCCGTATTTTTTCCTTGTGGTCAGAGGCATTACAGATTTATAATCGTCCTCTACAAGTGCTTCCCAATTCGGGCAAACAACATCTAAGTACCAGGAATAAGCATATATGAGTGAGTTTTGTGAATGCTCAATACACTCATCCCATTTTTTTTTATTGATCCGTGAATGACTTATATGACCTATCATCTGGCTGCAAGTTTAATCATTTGCCCGAAAGTCTTAATCCATTCGTGGTAATGAGGCACACGACAAATTTAACATCAGGTCTATTTTCCAGATAAAGAAGAAATGTTATTTATTTTATCGCTGATGGATTGGTATAGTCCCAATCTATATAAAACAGATTTAGCAATTTCTTTGACAAAAATCATAAAACTAAAATATTTAAAACTTTTCGCGTTGTTTTCCAAAATATCTTTTTTAATGATCTCATAGGTGTCCCTGATAGGTATAATAAGATATTGAATATTATTTATACTGGTTTTATGAATAAGCTGAGAATCGTCAAACATTTTTTCTAAGGAATGAAAATCCATAACATAGCCGGGTAATTTTTCATAGAGGTGGTATTTTTTATATTTCAGTTCCCTCATCTCATTGATATATTTCAGTTTTTTCCCTCTCATTTTTCTATACGGAACTTTTTGTTGCTCTTCTACGTAATGAACAAATGTAAAGGCATCATGAATGCCAAGGTGTATGAGCAGCGCTTTTGCCTTTTGTTCGTACATAAATGCGAAAGGAGAATCTTTTCCGAACGAGCTATTATTGTCCAGATCACAGAGATATTTCTGATGATGTCCCCAAACTGCAAAAGAATGTAAAGGGTTTTGAGTGCGCTTAAACTCCGGATGTTTCAGAGCTTCTGTAGCCAGTAAACCTGTTAAAGGCAAGGTGTTTTTTATATCAAATGTTTGTCCCGATTTTAAGAAGAAATTATAAGCAGGTATAAGAATAGTTCCTGTTTGCCCTACTTTATTAATAAAGGAGTTAATAAATTGAATGGCATTAAATTCCTCTTCGTTTTTTTTAGCTGAAAAGATAAGTTTGGTTATATCGGAAGAGATAACCAGCACATCTCCTTCTTGAATAGGGAGATGTTCGGCAATGTTTTTATATGAAATGTAAGATTCATTCATTCCTGCACATTTTTTATCATTTTCCGGAATTGGATGGCTTCGCGGACATAACCATGTTTGTTCCAGAAACGCAATGCCTGTTCATTGTGAATGACCGCATGAAGCTCTATGGAACTCACTTCTTTAAGTTTGAGCCAGGTTTCTAATTCTTCTGCTAATTTTTTACCTATGCCTTTTTTCTGAAACTCTGGCATAACGAATAGGTATTGAATATTTCCGGTTTTATTCTTGCCAATATGATCTTCTGAAAAACGAATGCTGGCAAATGCAAATCCTACTACTTTGTTACCGCTTACTCCCACTGCTAAACAACTTATCCTGTTCAAGGCAGGTTTTACAGATTCCATCCATAATGTTGCTCCTCCCGGAGCCAGAGGCATTAATAAACCATGACGGGAAAAATGCAAATACATCTGCTCGAACAGATGTTTTACTTCTTCCATTTCCCGGACATCTGATGGCGCTAATTGCTTAAAGGAAAGTGACATTTGGTTATTTTATATTTGCTGCAAATACTTTTACCAGTTCTTTAACGCGGGAAAATTCAGGGGCTTCAAAAAGGAGCTCAAAATCAATCGATACATTAAACTTTTTTTCCATCGCTGTCACCAGGTTAACAAAAGACATAGAATCCAGCAAGCCGGTTTTCAACAGGTCATAGTCAGGATGAATAGTTGATTTATCCATCCCAAGCATATTCAATCTGCTATGAAGTAAAAAAATGATATGATCATATATTTGCCTCTCTTTATCCTTCATATTTAAACTCATTTGTAAGGCGTTGCCGGTCTATTTTTCCATTACTATTCAAGGGCATTCCATCTAAAAAAAATATTTTATCCGGGATCATGTATTTAGGCAGTTTGATCATGCACTCTTTTATAATATCAGCTTCGCTAATCGTGGAATCTTTTTGCCTGACAACAAACGACAGTATTTTATCAGCTGTTCCATCCGGATTATTTTGTGTTATAGTTGCAATCATATCTGTTGTTGCTGCAATACGAATTACATAATCAATTTCTCCCAACTCAACTCTATATCCTTTTATTTTAACCTGGGAATCCTTTCTGCCTAAGTAGTAAATAATATTATTTTGATTGCTGGTAACAAGGTCTCCGGTTTTATACCAGGTATTTTCTCCTTGCCCTTGAATTTTAATAAAAATATCATTTTGGTTCGGTACAGAGGAGAAGTATTTTGATATTACCTGCGTACCCCGAATACATAATTCCCCTTTTTCTCCGGTTGCAACCGGTTTATTTAATTCATCCAATATGCAAAATTCCTGAGTCTCAAAAATGGTACCTATGGGAACGATTCCGTTTAAACAATGATTCGTTTCCGAATCTTTTTTCCATTCGTAATGAGTGATGGAGATAGTGCCTTCCGTTGGTCCGTAGAAATTGATCAGTGTTGAATTAGGCGCTGCCGATTGCCATTCCTGCGCAATTCTTTCCGGCAGAACTTCTCCGCAAAACATACTGTATTTTAACAAAGGGAAAGTATTGGATTTGAGCAATCTCATCTTTGATAAAAGGACTGCAACAGAAGGAACAGAAAACCAACTGGTGATTTTTTTTTCTTTTATAAACTTGGCGATTGTTACAGTAGAAGTATCATTTGAAACACATAGACACGCACCGGACATCCAGCATAAAAATAAATCCTGAACACTCAGATCAAAAGTGAGTTCCGAGATTTGAAAAAAACGATCTGTTTTATCAAAATGATATTTTGTACTCAGGTAGTTTAAAAATGAACTGACATTCTTATTCGTAATGGCTACTCCTTTAGGTACGCCCGTGCTGCCGGAGGTAAATAACAGGTAGGCAATTGAATCACCATCAACTGAAGGCAGTTCGATAGGTTCGTTGCCAGGCACAGGGGATGTCAGCATAATAAATTGATGCCGGGGATATTTTTTTTTTAGAGGTGCGCTGTTATGCTTATCGGGCATCAAAAAACATTTATCAGACGAAATTGTTTTGAGACATTCTTCCAGATATTCGATGCATTCCTCTCCGACTATGATAGTTTTAACCTGAGATAACTCAATCATGGAAAGTGTACGTAAAACCGGAAAATTTTTATTAAAAGGTACGTATCCTTTTCCTGAAAGTAAAATGCCTAATATTCCCGAATATGCAGTAATACTTCTATCCGCCAATATTCCGATTAATTTGTCTTCGGAAGAAGATCGCTTTTTTATACAATTTGAAATTCCACCGGCTATTTTATACAAATCGTTATAGGTGTATGAAACATTTTTTACATCCAGTGCAGTACGATCGGAGAAATTATTCCAGGAGTGAATAAAAGCGTCTATCAATAATTTGATTGTTTTATTTATGATCGGCATATAAAACTCAATTATTGGAATGAGTTGTTTCTAACTCAAGCATTAACGAATCTGCAAAATATTTAGTCGCCCAGTTGGGAAATGCAAAAGGTTCGTACTTCCCCCAAATGGGAAATGATCCCGGCATTGCACCTCTTGTATCGGCACGCTCGTTAAAATTTCGTTGCTGAATGTACACAAGCATATTGTTCATCTTTGTTGCAGCATAAAGATATGCCTCATTTTTGTACAGCCTATATAATTTAAGCCAAATAATTGCCAGTTGAGCACAGCCTGTGCAAATCAAGTATTCCGATCCTTTCCAATTCCAATCATACCTTCCGTTAAGGGAATTCTCTCGGTCGAAAATATCAAGAAGTACGTCTGCGGCTTTTTTTGCAGCAACAACAAACCGATCATCTTTGAGATACATTCCGCATTCCAGCAAACCATCAATTGTATAGGCAATGGTATGTGTAATAGGCCTGTCATTATGCTTTATCGTGTTGTCGCAATCTTGGAACCAGCCATTTGACAGCTGCTTTTCGTTTATTATCCATTCCAGATTTCTAAGGGCTGTTTTACGATATGTTTCATTTCCGGTAATTTTATGTACCAGTAACAGAGGATGATCTACATAACTATCGTAAACCCTTTTCTCATTCATAAACGCAAACTTTTTCCATGAGCCATCCTGTTCCTGGATGGAACAAAGCCAATCACAGGCTTTTATAGCGGACTGCAGGTATTTTTTTTCTTCTGTGTAAGAGTATATTTCTACTAAGCCCCTTATCACCTGCCCTGTATTAAAAACAACTTCCGGCTTGTTGTCTTTTACGTACATACTTTGCCATCCACCACTTGGCCGTTGTATGGAAAGAAGCCAATCAGCACAGTCAATTGCCTTTTTAATCATTTCGTTTTGAGCATTGGATTTTGCATACGAAACAAGGGTTGGAATTATATAACCTGAAGTTTCGGGATAGGAACCCGTCCACCCTTCTGCTATTTTATACGTTCCAAATCCTTTGTCCATGGAATTTTCCTGAGAATGTAATAACCAGCTTATTGATCTTTCAAGTGCTTTTTGTTTCTGGTGGGATGAGTAGCTGTGTTTTAAAAATGATTTTTTAAGGTAATATGAAAAAAAATCCCGGACTAAAATCACCCTTTCTTTTCTTGCCAAAAGAGTTACAGAAAAATAATTCAAATATCGTTTCAGGGATTTGATCATAAAGCAGCTTCTTTAATTACTTCTTCATAAACATATCTCCACCCTTTCCATTCCTTCCACTCATTGAGCATTTCATTATGCCAGATGCTGATGAACTCTCCGTTTACAGTTTTAATTTCTTTTATAATTCCTTTTGCTTTTTCTATTGCTTTCTCCGGAGAAAGATTTAAATAATTGTTCAGTGATCTGTCCATCACGGCAAAAGGATGGATGGTCAGATTAGTTTCCTCCTCTTTTTCTATGTCATAAAATTTATATGGAGTGCAGATTCCCGCTCTGAATCCTACTTCATCCGCAAAGCCCATGCTATAATCGTCCGTAATTCCGGCCGCAAGAAGATTTCTGTATGTCTGTGGAAATTTAAGCATCAAAAAATGCTGTCGGCTTTTTGTAACGGCTGTTCTATCCCCCGCGGGAGGGGGGCAGGGGGGAGGAATAATTTTTTCCAGCCTGTTTTTTTCAATTTTAATTTTTTCCGGGTTCTGATTGGATGCAAATGAGGGATGCATCCCTGTTTTCGCCTTTTCAGAAATAAATTTTATTAAAGATTGCATCATTCGGCTCGTGTGCGGCAGGTTTTTATCGTTTGGAGCCCAGTCGCCCAGCAGGAAAAAATAAATTGGGTTCAGGTTGTATTTTTGGTGCAACTCTAGTTGAAAATCATAGGTATCATAAGGGTCTTTTTCTTTTCCGGATAAAGTTTTTTTTCTTTTTGAAAAATCATCCCAATCGGATTTTATAATTGCTTTTATATAGCCTCCAACAGTTCTCGCAAAGCTTTTTCCAAGATATGCATATGCATTGTCGATATCGATAGTAGGGGTGTAACTGTACTGTTTATCAGGAAAAATGAAGCCATGGTATCGTGCAGAGATCATTTCCCGGATTTTCTTAGCCCAGGTATTTACAACCGGCTTATGAATAAAATTATTTTTATAAGCGAACGATTGCTTTGCTGAAAATCTTCCGTAATGATCTGCTGTAAATGGCAGGTATTCTTCGTACCTCGAAACAAGAAAAAATGTTAATGCAAAAATATCTTCTTCATTTTTGCTCTCCTCTCCCATTGGAGAGGGGCTGGGGGTGAGGCGGGATGAGGTGTTAATTTCAGTTTCAAACAACAGTCCGCTGCTTTCAAAAAATATCTCATCTCCAATTTGTTTCTCCGTGTAACTGATTTTAGCTCCCTCAAGTTTTTGGAATACATCTGCATCGGATGTGATAGTATATTCTATCCCGAGGATGGAATTAAAGATCACATTGAACGTGTATTTAACGCGATTTGTAATCTGGTGTGTGTAGATGAGAAGCATTGCAGAAAGGAACGATCAGTCCTTTGAAAAATTTTTGACGATTTCCTGGCAGATAAACTCGGATGCATGCCCGTCACCAAAAACGGGTGGAAACGAAAGGTTTTTCTTGTTTCGGAACTGGATAAATGCGTTCATGATTTTTTTTTCATCCACATCGGTCAGGATAGCGGTGCCGCTCTCCACCAGTTCAAGCCATTCGGTTTCGGGACGCAAAATGATGCAGGGTTTTTTGAAAAAGAAAGCCTCTTTCTGTACGCCTCCTGAATCGGTGCAAACCAGCATACAGTTTTTTTCCAGCACGATCATTTCGAGGAAAGAGGCCGGTGGAATCATTACAAAATTCGGATTGGATCGCATGGCATCAAACACTTCTTTCTTCAGATTGCTTTGCAGCGCCTTTGAAGTCCGGGGATGAAGCGGAATTACAATTTTCAGCTTATTCTCGGATGAAATTTTATTCAGCGAAAGAAAAATGGAAGCAAAGCGTTCCGGATTATCCGTATTGTTATCACGATGAATGGTTGCCAGGATGTAATTGTTTGGCATCAGATCGTATTGCTTTAAAATATCTGATTTCTTCTCCGCAATTTCTGAAAAATACAGTGCGTTATCATACATCACATCCCCACAGTGATACATTTTAGGGTTATCGATCGTATAAGGTGTTTTGTTGAATTCGGGAAAACCTTCCTTTACAAGATTTATATATCCGTTTTTGGTTGGAGAGAAGAGCAGGGTGGAACAGTGATCACAAACAATTCGGTTGATCTCTTCAGGCATACTTTTGTTGAAGGAACGCAGTCCCGCTTCAATGTGAACCACGGGGATATGAATCTTGGCGGCCGCAACAGCTCCTGCCAGGGTAGAATTGGTATCTCCGTAAAGCACCACGCAACCCGGCTTTTCTTTCAGCAGCAGATCCTCAATGCCCGAGAGCATGGCAGCGGTTTGTTTCCCGTGTGAGCCGGAGCCTGCCTGTAGATTATAATTCTCTTTCGGGATTTCCATCTCCTCAAAAAACACGCGCGACATATTATCGTCATAATGTTGCCCCGTATGCACTATTACTTCCTTTATTTTATCCGAAAATTTATTCCGTATAGCACGACTCAGCGCTGCCGCTTTAATAAACTGCGGCCTTGCGCCTATGATAGTAAGGATTTTGATCACGTTGTGGATTTCAAGATAACTGCGAATATACGAATGAAAAGAAAGTTGGCAATTTTCGGTGGTGGTTTGCAAGTGTGATTTGCAAATTCGTACAGATTCGTTACCCGTAACTACATCATGCCCTCATCCGCAAAACTTAAATACCCGGTATCCGAAACAATCAGATGATCAAGGATTGGAATTTCCAAAAGTGCTCCTGCCTCTTTTAATTTTTTGGTAAGAGAAATGTCCTGGTCGCTGGGCCGGAGATTGCCCGATGGGTGGTTGTGGCAAAGGATGATTGAACTTGCCAGGTGTTCCAGCGCAATTTTAAAAATTATTTTAGGATCCACCACGGTGCCTGATACACCGCCACGGCTTACAAACTCCTTTCGGATCACCGCATTGAAGCGGTTTAAGAGCAGCACATGAAATTCTTCGTGCGGCAGGTCTAAAAATTGAGAATAAACAACTTGAAAAATATCTTTGCTGGAAGTTATCTTTTCTCGTTTTGTGATCTCCGTTTCCTTTCTTCTGCGCCCAAGTTCAAGGGCCGCAACAATGGATATAGCTTTAGCCTCGCCTATGCCTTTGAATTTTACAAGATCCTTTACTGAAAGTTTGGCAAGTTCGTTCAGGCTGTTGCCAAAATTTGAAAGTATCCTCTTCGATAGTTCAACCGCAGTTTCATTCCGGGTTCCTGAGCCGATCAGGATGGCAATGAGTTCTGCATCGGTGAGCACATGTCTGCCTTTGCTGAGCAATTTTTCACGAGGTCTGTCTTCCTCCGCCCAGCTTTTTATGGTAAGTGTTTTTTCCATAGCCTGCCCTGACCATCCCGGAGAGAAATAAATTTGTTACTAAAATAAAAAACCCTTCGCACATGGAAGGGTTATATTTTTCTCCTCCCCTTCGGACAACCGCAAGTTGCGACCGAAGGTCAGCAGGGATGGTCCTAATTATTTCAGCGTATTAACAATCCTGGTAAGTTTTGACTTGAGGTTTGCCGCTTTGTTTTTATGAATAAGATTGTTTTTTGCGAGTTTATCAAGCAATGAAGTAGCGCTTAGAAGCTGTTCAGTAGCGCTTTTCTTGTCTTGGTTTGCGCGCAATTTTTTTATAACGCCTTTCAGTGCATTCTTGCGGATGCGGTTTCTGGAGCGTTTAGTCTCGTTGGAGCGATTACGTTTTTTTGCGGATTTATGATTTGCCATTTTTGTTTACTGTTTGATTAAGGGTGGCGAAGATAAAAATATTTCATATCCTAACTCTGAATAGAGGAAATTTATTTTTTCCTCCTCCATGGTAGAATAAAATAGGTATACGTTAAAAGGCATACCCTGCAGAAAAACCCCAAATGGTAACTATTGAAGAAAAAATGAAATTTGATTTCATGATTTTTATTTCTTAGATTTTTTTTGTTCGTTGCAGAACATAGGGTTTTCCATATTTTTTATATAGGATTGTTTTATGCTGAAACAATAAAGTGTCTTTTGAAATGGAATAATTGTTGTTGCCTTTTTTCTCATCATTCGTAACTCATGAATGGCGGTATTTTTTCGAAAGAATTATTATTCAACATTCGTGCGCTGATAGTTGACGAACCGGGCCGGTGATAGGCATATTTTAATGAGTGCTCCAGGCGCGAAACCTGATTCTGCGAGAAAACAAATTCAGTAATAGTTGAAAGGGTCCAACCCATAAAGTTTTTCTCAATAAACTTTGTTCCGTTACAATCGGTGGTATAGCCGTTTGCATCAAAGTTAGTTCCTGATTTCTTATCATATTGATAAGTATCATTGCAATAGTCTGTTCCTCCGCATGCGTCTTCATACGGGTGAATCAACCCCAAGAAGTGGCCCGTTTCATGAGTTAAACTTGTACCCGCATAGCTACCCCCGGGGGTTAAGAACAATATTCCTTCCACATAATTTGGAGGATTATCTTTATAATAATCCGTAGCAATTAATCCTGCAAGAGGATAATCGTTTGGAACGTAGGGCATGGTTCCGCGTGAAGTATAATCACTGGTTTTAGCCATCCAAACATTCATGTACTTATTTGGATTCCACATGGATTGAAATGCCCAACCGGCTTGAAAGAAATCAAGACTTACAAATGATGTTTCCGGACGATATATTCTTTCCACGCCTGTTTCAGCGAG
>SCSP01000154.1 GCA_004297845.1 Bacteroidota bacterium
CTCCCCAGTATTCAGGAACGGTTGTCTTTGGCGTTCCTCCTCCAATGAGTTCACACAATTCAGAAATTCTATACTCCTTCCATTCACTCATACTTCTACTTCAATTTTAATTTTGGAAAGATTGTTTGCGATGCGTTTATTCAATTCATCTTCTTCAACTATTTGTTTTTCTAATTCTGTTTTTAATGAGGTAAAGCGTTCAGCAAAATTGAAATCATCTTCATCATCAGCCAACCCCACAAACCTGCCGGGCGTAACTACATAGTTCAATGCTTTTACTTCTTCAATGCTCACGCTTTTGCAAAATCCCTGCACATCTTCATATTTCGCGGCTGAGCTTGTCGAAGCCCGCCAGTTATGGTAAGTGCGTGCCACCTTTGCAATATCTTCATCAGTAAACTCAAGGTTTTTCCGGGTCTTTAAAAACCCAAGATTACGGGCATCAATAAAAAGAATTTCCCGTTTTCGTTTTTGCTTGTTTCGGCTCAGAAACCAAAGGCAAGCCGGAATCTGTGTATTCAGAAATAATTTTGCCGGTAGATTTACTATGCAATCAAGCAAATCATTTTCAATGAGCGCTTTTCGTATTTCGCCTTCGTTGCTTGTTTTAGAAGTGAGTGAACCTTTTGCCAAAACAAATCCTGCCTTGCCGTTGGCGGCTGTGTGGTAAAGGAAATGTTGTATCCATGCGTAATTAGCGTTTCCGGCAGGCGGCACACCGTACACCCATCGGGCATCTTTTTGTAAGAGTTCGCCACTCCAGTCGCTGTCGTTAAACGGGGGGTTGGCAATAATGTAATCGGCTTTCAGATCTTTGTGTGCGTCATTCAAAAATGAACCTTCGTTGTTCCATTTTACATTGCTGCTGTCAATACCCCGTATGGCTAAATTCATTTTTGCCAATCGCCATGTAGTTTGGTTACTCTCCTGTCCGTAAATAGAAATATGGTCGGCAGGATTCAGCGAAAGTTTTTTGCCATTGTTCTTTTTGTAATGATCCTGATGGTGTTTGATAAATTTTTCGCTTTGCACAAACATACCGCCACTCCCGCAGCAAGGGTCAAACACCCTGCCCTCATAAGGCTCTAACATTTCCACTAATAATTTCACTACACTGCCGGGAGTGTAGAACTGTCCGCCCTTTTTTCCTTCCGCCAAAGCAAACTCACCAAGAAAGTATTCAAACACTCTCCCAAGTATGTCTTTGCTTTGTGCTTCTTTAGTTCCAAGTGTTGCTGTACTCACTATATCAACTAAACCACCCAAACTTGCTTTCTCTAATTTTTCTTGTGCAAACACTTTTGGCAACACGCCTTTTAAGGAGGGGTTGTCCTTTTCGATAGCATCCATCGCATCATCCACATCTTTTCCTATGCTCGGCAATTTTGCTCTACCTTGTATATAGTTCCAACGTGCTTTCTTGGGCACATAAAAAACTTTCTCGGCTGTGTATTCGTTTTTGTCTTCCGGGTCAGCTCCATCTTTTTTCTGCTTTGTCAGTTCCTGAAACAATTCTTCAAACGCATCAGAAATGTATTTGAGAAAAACCAACCCAAGCACAACATGCTTGTATTCACCAGCGTCCACGTTCTTACGGAGCTTGTCAGCCGCTTTCCAGAGCTTCCTCTCTAAAGGTTCTTCTACTATTTCTTTTTGTTTTGCCATTTATTTTTGTGCGTTTTATTCGTGATTCCATCCTTCTTTAAACTCAATACGATCCGATTCAACCGTTTTGGCAGATAATAAATCTTCGATATTTATGTGTAATGACATAGCTTAATTTATTTTGTGTGGGAATCCGACACCTTGTCTTTGTTTTTCCCTCCTTTAGTAACCAATAATAATTCACGAGGGTCAGTTTTTAGCAAGCCGGCAATTTCATATAATATTTCAATGCTTGGCTGCCTGCGGTTCTGAACATAGGAGTTTACCATGTTATAGCTTTTCCCCAATTTGGCTGATAGCCATGTTTGAGTTAGCCCTTTTTCCTGGAGAACTTTTTTTATTCTATTCATAGGAGGCAAAACTATGTATTATTTTGTTAAGCATCTCATTTTTTGAGATATTTATGCAATGCTTTATCAAAAAAAGAGTTTGAAGGTTGGAATAGTATTTTTATAACTTGCTGCACAATCATTTTTTATTTCATACTTAAAGTACAATGGAAAAATTTTCAGAAAACTATCCCAACCTGAATTGGTGGGTGGAAAATCAAGGGTGGATTGAGATTGGGCAGGATGAAAATAGTCGTTCAATGGTTAGGATACTTGATGAGG
Source organism: Bacteroidota bacterium (assembly GCA_004297845.1). GTDB lineage: Bacteria > Bacteroidota > Bacteroidia > Palsa-948 > Palsa-948 > Palsa-948. Next base: position 2,277 of record SCSP01000154.1, read on the forward strand.
GAGGTATGGTTTGGGAAAGTGATCCCAAATCCAAAACACTTGACAAAGATTTGAATGAAGCAGAGAGGTTTATTGCAAAATGGATCGAAGAGAATACTTAAAGAACTACACATTAGCACCAAACTTCGGCAACTACCTTCTTTTCTTGCCAAAGTTTGAATAACGATTGTTTGCAAGGTATGTATCTGCTTCCGCTTCTATTTCAGCCATCGAGATCTGGCGGTAAATTTTATTATTACCATTGTAGTAAAGGATGTAAAGAAAGACAAAAATCGGAGGAGCATAATAAGCTGTTTCTTTGTTTCTTGCAACTAATCAATGTAGACGAAAAGGGGATGGAGTTAAGTGCCGAAGCTTTGAAGCAGCAATTAAAATCAAATAACAACTGCGATAAAGCTGAATTGGAAAAAGTTGTAAAGGAAATTGAAAAAAATAAACAGCGACTTAAGAATGCTCAGGTACTAATGTTAGACGGAGAGCTTAACCCAAGCGAATACAAAGAACTTAAAGTAAAAATGGAGGAAGATGTTGCCCGGCTTACAATTGATGAAAACAGGATCAGGCAAAATTCTACGAATCACTACGAGTTGGTAGATCCTTGCCTGTATCTGCTAAAAAACATAGATAAATTTTATCATTCCCTCGATACGCATAAGAAACAGCGTTTAATGGGTTCGATATTCCCTGAAAAGTTCAATATAAAAGATAATCAAGTTCGAACCACAAAAATAAATGAAGCGGTGCTTAGAATATGCCGAAAAGACAGGGCTTTAGGGGGAAATCAAAAAAAGCAGCGCACTATTTTTGATGCGCTGCCCTGTGAAGTGGGAAATACAGGGCTCGAACCTGTGACCCCTACCTTGTCGAGGTAGTGCTCTGAACCAACTGAGCTAATTTCCCTTACAAAAAAAGACAGCCAAAGGACTGTCTTTATTGTTTTGTGGATAAATTCTATTTTTACTTCTACCTAACTATATTTACATGCCCTACGTAAGTATGGCGCCTGTCAAAAATATCGGTGAGCCGCACTTTCCAAACATATACATCCTCCTGGGCAAGCTGCCTGCTGCTGCCGCTCATATCAAGACCCCCGCTTACTACTACTCCATCCCACTTGCAGTAAGAAGATAATCCGTCCTGTCCCTGGTTATCCCAGTTTGTGTTCTTGTCCTCCTTGTGGCAGTCCCATAGCTGGTTGCCCCAGCGGTCAAAAAGCCAGATGTTATATTCTTTAATGCCTCTCCCCTTTCCGAAGAATACTTCATTGTTAATATCCTGGTTGGGAGTAAATGTGTTAGGTATGTAAAACGTGAACTCAGGGATAAGTTCTACCACCTTACAAACAGTATCCCAGCATCCATACTGGTTTTGTACATTAACGCAGATGG
>SCSP01000155.1 GCA_004297845.1 Bacteroidota bacterium
CCTAATTTTATGTGTAATTATCACAATATTTACCCTAATTTTGTGCTGTGTTTAAAAGAACAGTTATTGAGGATCTCGGAAAATGGGCCGGAAAAAAAAACCGGAAACCATTAGTAATACGAGGTGCGAGGCAGGTTGGGAAAACTACTGTGGTAAACCAGTTTGCAGAACAATTTGAGCAATACATTTATCTGAATCTTGAACTGCCGGCTGAACGAAAACCTTTTGAAAATTTCAAAGACCTGGATACTCTGGTTCAGTCAGTTTTTTTTCTGAAAGGGAAGGAACTTTCCAAAAGAAAAACAACACTCCTGTTCATTGATGAAATACAGGAAGTCCCGGAAGCATTTAACATATTACGATTTTTCAAAGAAGAGATGCCGGAGCTTGCGGTTATTGCAGCAGGGTCACTGCTGGAAACGATTTTCAACAACAAACTGAGTTTCCCGGTTGGCAGAGTGGAGTTCCTGATTATACGCCCTGTTTCCTTTATGGAATTTCTTCAGGCCATCGGTGAATCTTCTGCCATGGAGGAAATGCGTTACATTCCTCTGAAATCTTTCGCGCACGGAAAATTGCTGACTCTTTTCCACACCTATGCTCTGATCGGTGGCATGCCTGAAATAGTAAAGGCATACGCGGAAACAAAAGACCTGACTTCATTAAGTTCTATTTATGATTCGTTAATATCCTCCTACATAGATGATGTGGAAAAATATGCTTCCTCTAATTCCCAAACTCAGATTATTCGGCATGTGATAAAGGCAAGTTATTCCGAAGCAGGCAAGAGGATCAAGTTTCAGCGCTTTGGCAAATCGGAGTATGGGTCAAAAGAAGTGGGTGAAGCGCTAAGGACTTTGGAAAAAGCCTTTCTGCTCAGCCTGATATACCCCACCACAAGTCCTAAATTGCCTATCATACCTGAATTGCAGAAATCACCGCGGCTGCATTTACTTGACACAGGACTGATGAACTACGCTGCGGGTTTGCAAAAGGAAATAATAGGCACTACCGATCTTAACAGCGTTTACCAGGGAACAGTGATTGAACATCTGTCAGGTCAAGAACTGTTAGCAGACAACCATACCGCTCTTGGCGCCCTGAGTTTTTGGGTGCGTGAAAAAACTACTTCGGAAGCGGAGGTGGATTATGTAGTGGCGCATGAAAACAACCTAATCCCTATTGAAGTGAAATCGGGCAAAACAGGAAAACTGAAGTCTCTGCATCTGTTCATGGACCAGTCACCGGGTAACATCGCAGTTCGCCTGTACGCAGGAGAATTATCAGTAACAAAAGTACGCACGCCTGTTGGAAAAAAGTACGATCTGCTGAATTTGCCTTACTACCTGATTTCACAACTGCCTCACTATATAGACTGGGTGCAGAAAGACTCAATATAGGTGTATTAAACGGGACAAAACAGTACATTCTACAGGTTGTACAGATAACAGATTTTTTGCAGATTTACAGATTACAGATGGCTGCTTATCTGAAAATCTGTGTATATCTGTTATCTGTACCATATCTTGAAAGTGTATTAATTTATCCCGTTCGCAGTATAGTTGTTGTTTATACTGTTTATGAAAATTTTTGTTGCACATTCAACATGATTATTTCCGTATGATGATCTTTTCATTGAGTATAGCACCGCCTGTTTTTAGTTTCAGAAAATAAACACCGCTGGGCTGGAAAGAAAGGTTAATCGTTAAGGGTTCATGGGTAATCGGAATAACCTCTGCGGAATAAACTTTCTCTCCGAAAACATTGTAAACCTCAACGGTTAATGGTTGATGGTTAATGGTTGATGTCCCGATAGCTATCGGGAGAACATTAAACATTCCATCAGAAGGATTAGGCCATATATCCGCATGAAGCTCATTCGTATTCAGCTGAACTATGCCGGTTGCCGTGCAGCCAAGATCCACCGGAACCGTAAGAGTACCTATGCCGGTGCAGCCCGCAGCATCGGTTACCATTACGGAATAGGTAGTGGTAACACTGGGAGCCGCTACTATATTAGCAGTAGTAGCGCCTGTGTTCCATGAATAGGTTGTGCCACCAGAAGCGGAGATAAAAACCTGTTGACCTACACAAACAGTGCTGCTTGGATCGGAGGAAATAACTGCGGTGGCAACACAGCCCGTGGTTGTATCGCAGGCACTGGAGTCCGGAGTGTATTCCCAAAAACTACCATTTCCCCACCAAACCTTATCAGGACCTCCTGTTCCGATATATCCATAACAGCCAATGGAAAAACCCACACCCCATATTAGTGTTCCGCCACCAAAAAACGCTTTCTGGGTCCATGTATTGCTTGCCTGGTCCCACTCCCAAAAATCCTTAAAGAAAGCGGCTTGATACTCTCCAGTTCCAATATATCCTTTGTTGCCAATAGAAAAGCCCGTAGCAAAAAGCCTTGCCCCGCCTGCAAAATTTGCTTTTTGTGTCCATGTATCGCTTGCCTGATCCCATTCCCAAAACTCGTTCATAATACCACTATTATAATTGCTTCCTGTTCCGATATATCCTTTGTTGCCAATGGAAAAGCCGACACCGTACGCTCCGCCTGCAAAATTTGCTTTCTGTGTCCACACATCTGTTGTTTGATCCCATTCCCACAAATCAAGCAAGGTGCCAACATAACTGCTTCCTGTACCGATATACCCTTTGTTGCCAATTGAAAATCCCACAGCGCCTTCCCTTGCTAACCCTCCAACATTTGCTTTTTGAGTCCAAATATTTGTTGCCTGATCCCATTCCCAGAAATCGTTATGGGCAACGCCATCATATCCCGTTCCGATATATCCTTTCTTGCCAATAGAAAAGCCCGTAGCACCAAACCTTCCTCCGCCTCCAAAATTCGCCTGCTGGGTCCATACATCAGTTGCCTGATCCCATTCCCAAAAATCCTTATAGTAACCACCGCCCCCCTGTCCTGTTCCAATATATCCTTTGCTGCCTATGGAAAAACCAACAGCATACCCTCTTGCCCCGCCTCCAAAATTCGCCTTTGGCGTCCATGTATTTTGCGAAAATGCCTCATAAAGAGGGAGTAAAAATATTATTAGCCAAAGGACTGATCCCATTTTTTTTTGGGCAGCGGTTAAAAACTGCGTGAGAGTAATTTTGTTTTTCATGTTGTGGGTTGGTTTAGCCA
>SCSP01000156.1 GCA_004297845.1 Bacteroidota bacterium
AATGGTTCCCATTCCATAAAACGCCCGCTGCCCCCGATCAAGGAATCAATGCTTTTTGAGCTGATCTCATTTTGCTCCTGTAGTTCTCTTATTCCGATGGTGAGGTTTCTCCCCTCTCCCCGGGGTGAGGGGCCGGGGGTGAGGCGTATTTTCTTGGACAAGGATACGCGGTGTCTCAAAAAGTTGGAATTGTTTAATGGACTTTTAGAATCAAGATAACTCCCATCCCCCGCGAGCAAAAACCCATTCGATCCGAGATTGATGTTTGTGCTGTGTCTCATTCCATTGTAAAAACTTCCCTCAAGGAATGACTTGTAATCGTACATGATCATATTCTCCTTTTTTGAAAAACCTATTTTCCCTCCAACGATGTGCTGGTCACCCGCCTGCAACGCACTGCCCCTGTTCCAGTCCCGCTCAAACTCCACGCTTCGGAATCTCTCGATCGCAGAAAATGTTTTCTCGAGGTATTCATAATTAATATTTGTAAGCAGGTTCCACGAATCACTCTTTCCAATAGAATCGGCTGTTCCTCCCCTCTCCTTTGGGAGAGGGGTCGGGGGTGAGGTCGGAGAGGGGTTGAGGGTGAGGCGCATCTTGCTATCCCAATTCAACTTCCCTCCAAACCCTCTGTCATTTGTTTTTTCAAGATGAGAAAATGTGTTGATGTCATTATTGCTTATCGCTCCTTCTAACGAAAGTTTAGAATTTTTTGAGAGAATAAAATCAGCGCCTGCCGTTACCATCTGTTTTTGCTTGGGAGCAATGAGTAGCGTTACCGGTTCGTAGGATCCTTGCAATTGACCCGTGATGGTATCAGGCAATACCCATTCAAATACTTTTCCGTTTGCAGAGGATTGCTTGAGTTTATAATTTCCTTGGTTAGTTCCTACAAATGAAAAACTCAGCCGGAAATGCGCTTTGGAACTATCCGTAGAGTAAACAAAAACTTCAGAGTATAAAAATGTGCCGGTTGTAGAATCCATTTTGTCGTACAATATTTCCGTATTGTTAAATGGAATACTGTCAGCAGAGGAGGTAAGCGCGTTCTGCAGGCTGTCTCCGATCGAAAACAATAATAATTTCTGCGGGTCTTCCAGTTGCTGTTGGAGCGGACGGTTCTTGTTATCCTGTTCGGAATACATATTTATCCGGACCTTTACTTTTTTTGCATCATATTCTGTCCCTGCATGTACAAGAGACCGCGCATAATTTTTATCGGAGTATTGAAATTCAACAGAAATGCGTTTATCCTTTGTGATAAGATTCTTAGGCGTGAACGTAATCTCTGCGGTATTGTAATCCATTACATAATCATTTTCCTGTCCGCGTTCCAGCAATTGTCCGTCTAAATAAACCGTTTCAGTTCCTGCGAGTGCAATAACGAACTGTTCATTCTCCGCCCCCCGTAATTTATACGCTCCCTGGTTCCGCTCCTGCTTCTGTCCGTTGAATGTATTTCCGTTGGAACTTTCTGTAGAAACATTCTTCCCGAATTTTCCTTTTGAAACTGCCGCACTTGCTTTTACAGTCAGGAGTTGGGAGTTCGGAGTTTGGAGTTTAGAATCAAAACTTAATCCTTGAAGTTTTTTATTGAAGTTCATAAAATAACCATTCGGCTTTGTAATTTGAAAATCTCCTGCGGTAACGGTTGTTTTACCATTCTTTGGAACATTCTTTATACCGATCTGAATAAATACTTTGTCAAACTCCTGAAGTTGCCGGGTATTTCCTTCCGGCTGAACAGGAATGTTCTGGTCGGTAGCGGCAAGGAGTATATCCATATTGTCGCTGAGCTTTCCTGCCAGCTGCAGATTCAGGTTTGAATTTAAAACCACATCCTGATTGTTCCCGAAAGAAATTCCCCGCGAAATGCTTCCGCTTTTGGTAAGCCCTTCGGTTTTGAAAAAGTCAACCTCTTTGTTCTTATCGAATGTATAAACATACGGCTCTCCGAATTGGTTGTTTTGTATCTTGCCAATGTCTTTGTGCTGGTATTTTTTGGGGAAGAAATATGGGAATACACGGTATGTGATTCGGAGCGTATCCCCCTTTTGAGGGGGTAGGGGGAGGATTAACGCGGTTATATAATCAATTTTGTATGTTGAGGAATCAACAAGTTCCCCATTTTGTTTTTTCAGAGAGATTGTTCCATGAATAAGACTTAGCGTATCGAGTCGGATTGTATCTTTATTCAGAACAATGTTTTTGCTCCGAAGGTTGGATTGTGCATACGCCTCCCCCCCGGTCCCTCTCCACAGGAGAGGAGAGAAGAGAAAAAAAATGTACAAAAGATGAATCTGTAGTTTGTTAATCATCGATAATATACAAAAGTCGCAATTCACTCCGAATAACGAGCAATTAGTATTTTTGTTTCTTCCAGAATTCCCCTCTCCTGTGGAGAGGGATTAGGGGTGAGGTCATGGCTAAAATAATATCCTACAACGTAAACGGCATCCGCTCTGCGGTAAGCAAGGGTTTGCTCGACTGGCTTAAAAAAACTGATCCTGATATTATCTGCCTTCAGGAGATCAAGGCAATGCCCGAACAATTGGATAAAGAGGTGCACGAAAAACTGCATGATTTCGCCTACTGGTATCCGGCTCAAAAGAAGGGGTATAGCGGAGTTGCCATCTTCTCAAAGCACAAACCGGATCATGTTGAATACGGATGCGGAATAAAAAAGTACGATGACGAAGGAAGGATACTCCGCGCAGATTTCGGAGATGTTTCCGTGATGAGTGTTTATTTCCCCTCCGGAACTATGGGTGATGTTCGCCAGGATTTCAAATATGAATTCCTAGACGATTTTCGGAAATACATTGATACTTTGAAAAGAAAGAGGACTAAACTTATTATATGCGGAGACCTCAATATCTGCCATAAGTCCATCGATATTCACAACCCGGTAGCAAATGCGAACTCAACAGGCTTTCTTCCAGAGGAAAGGGCTTGGATCGATGATTTCCTGAAAAGCGGGTTTATCGATACTTTCCGTCATTTTAATAAAGAGCCTCATAACTACACCTGGTGGAGCTTCCGGGCCAATTCCAGAGCTAAAAACCTAGGATGGAGGATAGATTATCACCTTGTAAGCAACTCCCTTGAAAAGCAATTAAAACGCTCCATAATCCTACCCGAAGCCAAACACTCGGATCACTGCCCCCTGATGGTGGAAATAGACCTCTGATTGTCCTAAATCCATTGATTCCCAAAGAGGGGCACACCTCACAATATTCTTTGGCAAAATAAATTAAAGTATATATTTGCATTCTGTCTATTGGGCATAAAAAACAGATTTATTTTTGCATAAAATAATATGAAAAAACTCTTTTTACCATTTGTCGCATTTACACTTATTTATTCCTGCGGACAGGATACAACAACTGAGGGCAGGCTTAAGGCGCTTAACGGTGGGAAATTTTCCGGAGGAATTCTTAGAATGAACGAAGTAGAAGATTTCAGGAATCTTTATCCCTTGGATATTACAGAGGTCGTTTCCTTTCGCATTGCGAATCAGATATATGAAGGGCTGGTAAAATTATCTCAAAAAGATCTGTCTGTTGTGCCGGCTCTTGCAGAAAGCTGGACAAAAAACGAAGATGCAACCGTTTGGACCTTCACGATACGCAAAGGAGTAAAATTCCATGACGATGAGTGCTTTGGCGGAAAAGGAAGGGAGATTAATGCACAGGATTTCAAATGGGCTTTTGACAATCTTTGCACAGCAAGTCCGCATAACCAATGGTTTGGTGTAACATTTAAGGGGAGAGTTAAAGGAGCCGATGAATATTACCAGTCAACGAAAGACAAAAAGCCACTTGCCGGAGGCATAAGCGGTGTAAAGGTTGTGGATGATTACACACTGGAGATCACACTTAACCAACCCTTCGCAGGGTTCCTGAATGTTCTGGTGATTCAAGGATGTTATCTGTTCCCTAAAGAAGCGTTTGAAAAATACGGAGAAGATGGCTTGCGTGCCAAGGCGATTGGCACCGGAGCATTCATGCTCAAGACTGTAAAAGAAGGTGAAGCAGTCATCCTTGAAAGAAACCCCGATTACTGGGGAAAAGATGCTGACGGAAACCAGCTTCCTTATCTGGATGCAGTGCGGTTTTCATTCATAAAAGAAAAAAAGCAGGAGCTGCTTGAATTCCAGAAAGGAAATCTGGATATGCTTTTCCGGATTCCTACTGAAAATATCGGAGACATTATGGCGGATCTTGACAAAGCAAAAGAAAACCCTCCCTTTGAATTACAATTGTGCCCTGCCATCAGTCTTTTTTATTATGGTTTTTTGCATCCCGTAAAACCATTTGACGACAAGCGTGTTTGTCTGGCATTCAACCATGCTATTGACAGAGTGAAAATTGTTGACTATACATTAAAAGGGGAAGGCATCCCGGCAATCCATGGTATGGTTCCCCCGGTTGCTAATTTTGAATCCAAAGGGTATGATTTTAAAGCACTGAAAGGATATACTTTCGATCCGGACCTGGCCAAAAAACTTTTTGCCGAAGCAGGGTACCCCAATGGCAAGGGATTTCCTCACATCACGCTGCAGATCAACAGCGGTGGAGGTGACCGGAACGTGCTCACAGCTCAGGTTATCCAAAGCATGCTCAAAGAAAATCTGAACATTGACATTAATATTGAAACGCTCCCCTTTACTCAGCACCTCGACAAAGTGGAGAACGGACAAACCCTTTTCTGGCGCTCCGGCTGGATATCCGATTACCCGGATCCTGAGTCGTTTCTTACCTTATTATCAAGCACGCATATTCCTGTTAATCTGACAGACCGCTCATTCCCGAATTCTACCCGATTCAAAAATGCAAAATATGATTCTCTGTTTACTTTGGCAGGCAAGGAAATAGACGACAAAAAGCGTTTTGAACTTTACATGCAGGCTGATCAGGTACAGATCGATGAAGGTGCCCTGATGCCTATTTTCTACGATGAGATATACCGTCTGGTTCAGAAAAATGTGAAGGACTTTGATGTGAACGCGATGGAATACCGCGATGTATCGCGCGTTTATTTTGTGCCTGACGAGGAGAAGAAATCCAAATAAACAATCTCGGGTATAGGGGAACAAACCGATTACTTTAACCTCATCCGTTTCTCAACCGCAACCTCCCCTTCATACGAGCCAGACTCCCTCCCTTCGGGAGGGTTGAGGTGAGCCAGTCAGTCGAGAGGCTCTGCCAAGACAATGTCCTCCAGTTCTACAGGCGTTTGTAGCCTTTCGCAGGTGGAGCGGTCGTTTACCCGCTCGGCCATCTTATAACGCAGGCGATCAGCAGCGGTTGAAAAAAAGTGCATCAACTCGTTGCCATAACTGTTTTCCCAGATCACCCCAAAAACTTCTTTGCCTCCTCTCAGTTTGAATTTACACACGGTGTCGTTGTATTGCAGAAATTCGTTTCGTTTCATAGTTTTTGGGTTTAGCGTTACAAATATCGTTAATTGCAACGCGAAATTCAACGCAGGGGTTTCAAATAATTCTTAACAGGAAAACTCCGATTGTTAATATCTGAACCTCACCCCAACCCCTCTCCTAAAAGGAGTGGGGCGATGGGAGAGGTCAATGCGGCCACATGAAAACTTTTGGATTATTTTCAAATTTCTTGAACATTTCTTCATCGGCAGATAGGATGGCAATAAAATCAATTACGGGCAGGATTAGGAAACACCCTCCCAATGTTCCTATATATATAAAAGGGATGTATGGTTTTGTGCCTAACAAAATCCGGTGCAGCCCCAGCAATCCGAAGGGAAAAGGGAAGGCAAGCAGCGCAGCGATCCGTTTTTTGAATTTGAATTTTGAGATGTTGGAAGAATCGGCTCGGGAAAAGAGTACTCCTTTCGGACTTTCCGTAATTACAATGCTGATCGTGCTGTCCGGCACATTAATTGTATCACAGGCCAGGGAAGTATCGGGTTTGTCGCAAGTATGTTCTGTTGTCCCTGCATAGCAATGGATTGGTAAATACGCCAAAAGCAAGAACGTGTTAGGGAGGCGGTTCATAAATTCAAAAATACAATTTGCTCTTGATGCAGTTTGTTTTAGAATATATATATATTTGTGCTAAATCCATTAACTTACAAACAATGAAAAAACCCATTACAGTCGTTTTATTCTCAGGCATCCTCTTATCTGCTTCTTCCGCGTTTGCATTTACCGGAGAATTAAAAAACAAGAACCTCCTGTTCAAAAATGAAAAAATAAAAGCAGTTCCGCTGTCGTTCAGCTATCCTGCATTAATCAATGCACCCTGTTCCCGTAAATCAAAATTATTTTCCCGTGCCGAGGGAGGAGACGCATTCGGACAGGGTAAAGTTGTTATCTCATTCGGTTACGGGTTCCCCAATCTGGGAAAGGCGGTGTTGACAGCTCTTATCTCCGACAGTGCTGTTAATGTTAAGCCAACTGGGATTGGTCCCTTGCACTTCCGTGCAGAA
>SCSP01000157.1 GCA_004297845.1 Bacteroidota bacterium
CGATCTGCCCGCTTTTACCGATGGGCTTTTGACCGATTAGATAATAACGGTGTGGTAGCTTTTATTACTAACCGCTCATTTATTGACAGCAGAACTTTTGACGGATTCAGAAAATGTATTCAAACTGAATTTGATTACGCTTACATAGTTGATTTAGGGGGAGATATACGGACTAAAAAAGTCAAAGGCAATGCGGGAAACGTATTTAATATACAAGCTGGGGTTGCTATTATGTTTTTAGTGAAAAGATTAAAGCGTGATAATACAATGTGTCGAATACAATACATTGCTTTAGATGACTTTTGGAAGAAAGAAGATAAGCTGCATTGGCTTACGGAAAACTCTTTGCAGAAGATTCCTTTTGAACATATACTGCCCGATAAAAACAACAACTGGATAAATATTGCCGACAATGATTTTAATAATCTTTTACCGTTAATTGATAAAAGTGTAAAATCAGGTAATGCCACTAAAGCCATTTTCAAATTATTTTGTTGGGGAAACTCATCCAATAGAGATGAATGGGTTTATGATTTGAGCAGGGAAAACCTCTTTGATAAATCTAAATACTTACTGAATACTTATAATAGATTGTTAGAAGAAAAAAACAAAAAGCATCCTAACATAATAAAATGGAGCAGAGATTTAAAGCTGAAATTTAGTAGAGGAAACAAAATTGAAAATAAAGAGATAAATATTATTACTGCTTTTTGGCGCCCGTTTACCCAAGTATTCTTTTATACAGAAAAAGTATTTAATGATGTTCTTACTCAAAACCATTACGATATTTTCGGCAATGATTTAAAACAAAAAAATAAAATGATAATGCTAATGAACCATCCACAAATGAATTTTGGAGTTCATTGCGTAAATCATATAGCGGATGCGGGATATGGAGGAAGGGCAACTCATAATATTCCTTTTGAACTAATTAATAATGGCAATCGTATTGACAATATTACCGACTGGGGTTTTAATCAGTTTGTAAAGCAGTACGGTAAAAAAGGCATGAGCAGAGAAACAATTTTTCAATATGTATATGCTTTACTGCACAATCCCGCTTACCGCAAAAAATATGAATTGAATTTGAAAAGAGAATTTCCCCGCATACCATTTTATGAAGATTTCAAAAAGTGGAGCGACTGGGGCAAGGCGTTAATGGATTTGCATATCAATTACGAAACTGTTAAGCCCTTTGCTTTGAAAGAAACCACAGCGAAAGAAATTACAAACCCGAAATGCAAACTCAAAGCCGACAAAGAAACCGGAACAATCATTTTAGACGAAGCCACCACGCTAACAGGTGTTCCGGCAGAGGCATGGAGTTACAAGTTAGGCAACCGTTCCGCGTTGGAATGGGTGCTTGACCAATATAAAGAAAAGAAGCCCTCTGATCCTACCATTGCCGAAAAGTTCAACACCTACAAATTTGCTGACCATAAAGCCCATGTGATTGACCTACTCAAAAGAGTTTGCACCGTGAGCGTGGAAACGATGAAAATAATTGATGCGATGAACTTGTATAATCCTGTATAATGGTGGTATAACTCTACTTTTCTACGGAATGACTGTACTTTTCTGCGGAATAACTGTGGAATGAGTGTACTTTTCTATGGAATGACTGTGGTATGAGCGTACTTGCCTGCGGTATGAATGGGGTATAACACTACTTTTCTACGGTATGAGCGTGTACGCGTGTACTTTTATATGGTATAGTGGCGGTATGGGTGTAGTAATATACCTGAAACCCAGAAAACACTTGAACTCCAAAGGACGCAAAAATCATAAGGTTTGGACTAAGTATGGACTAAACAGGCAAATAAAAAACCGTAAATAGCTGTAAATAAGCTAAATAAGGTTTTATTTTGTACGGGCGGAGGGACTTGAACCCCCATGCCTTACGGCACCAGATCCTAAGTCTGGCACGTCTACCAATTCCGCCACGCCCGCATTTATCAGTCAAATGTACAAATATCATTTCCATTGTGGTCTTGCCGGGACTCGAACCCGGACCATAGGCTTCGGAGGCCCATATACTATCCATTATACTACAAGACCATTTTAATGATCGCGTAGCAACAGGGGAGTATTTTGTGACCCCGGAGGGATTCGAACCCCCAACCCTCTGGTCCGAAGCCAGATACTCTATCCAGTTGAGCTACGGAGCCATTTAGAATCGCGGGCAAAAGTATGAATTTACACTCCTTATACTTCAGGAAAATACAATATTGCACTGAAATATTCGTTCCGTTTTCTTTAGTACTTTAGCCTAAATAGATGAGCCATTTGAAACAAATCTGCACATTCAGCCTGTTGCTTTTATCTTTCCTTATCGGAAGTGACGGTATTGCCCAACTTGCCATCGGACAGTGGAGGGATCACCTCTCTTATAAAAAAGGAATCTCCATAACTCAAAGTGCCGATAATATCTATTGTGCCACTGAAAGCGGCATGTTCACCCTCAAAAAGAGCGATAACTCCATTGAACGTCTTTCAAAGATTACAGGATTATCGGATGTGGAAGTAAATACTATCCGCTACAATGACTACAACAACACGCTCCTTATTGCATACAAAAACGCCAATATAGACCTGATAACCGGAAGCACAATTTTCAACATTTCGGATATAAAACGCTCCATCATTACTGCCAAGAAAACCATTCACAACATTCACTACCGCAATCAACTCGCTTACCTGGCCTGCGGATTTGGAATTGTGGTTCTTGACATGAATAAAAAAGAGATCAAGGAAACCTATTATATAGGGGTGAACGGAGGCTACCTCAATGTACGGGATATCACTTCGGATGCCAATTACCTCTATGCGGCCACCGATTCGGGCGTGTACTATGCTTCCTTTGCTGCTCCCAACCTGGCTGATTTTAAATCATGGATCAAATTTACGGGACTGCCCCAGGGAGTTTACAACACGATTGCATCTTTTGCAGGAAAAATTTATACTAATTATTCCGCGCCACCTTCTGCTCCATGGCCTTCAGACATTATATACGAATTTAACGGGACACAGTGGATCCATTTCTCGTTAAGTCCTGATACCGTTTTTAACCCTGTCAGAAAAATCGAAGAAAGTCAAAATAAGTTAATGATCAGCCAGGTCAATTATGTGGGTGTTTACGATGCGGACTCATTGCTTGGCTCAATTTATCTTTTTAACACCCAATTTGACATTGACCCCTATCAATGTATCACCGATGCGAACAATCCCTATACATATTGGGTAGCCGATAATTACAACGGACTTACCAAATGTTACAACTTTAACGGAGGTTCCGAAAGCTATGCGCCTAATGGACCTAACACTTCCAATGTTTATACTATGAATATGGCTGGCGAAGAATTGTGGGTTGCGCCCGGAGACCGGGGCGAAACATGGTCCAATGTATACAACAAAGCGGAAGCCTATCGTTTTAGCGATGAGGCCTGGTCAAGTATTACAAAAAAAGAAATTCCTGCTTTAGATAGCATTTATGATGTTGTGTCGATTGCCGTTGATCCCACAGATAAAGATCACTTTTACCTGGGTACGCTGGGTCCGGGATTGGTGGAAATTGATAATGGAGCATTGGTACAACTCTGGAACGAAACCAACAGCAGCCTGCAGTCAACCGGATGGAGCAGCACCTATCACTGGCTTGGAATATTCGGACTCAACTTCGATAAAGATGGAAATTTATGGGTGAGTAATTCTACAGCGCCACAGCCTTTATCGGTTCGGCAAACCGATGGCACCTGGCAGTCTTTCAATTTTTCTGCTCTGGCAACAAATCCAACATCAGGAAGTATTTTAATAGATCAGTCCGGGCAGAAATGGTTGATACTGCCCCGGAATGTGGGCGTAATTGTTTTTGATGAAACCGAAACATGGGCCACCGGTGATGATAAAATGAAAAAACTTTCTTCTGCCAAAGGCAGCGGAAGCCTTCCGAGTAACGAAGTGATTTGCCTGGCAGAAGATCATGATGGGGAAATATGGGCCGGTACGGATAAAGGCATAGCTGTTTTTTACTGTGCCGACCAAGCGCTTTCTGCCTCCGGCTGCGAAGCGCAGCAAGTATTCATTGAACAGGATGGGCACACGCAGATATTGCTGGAAACCGAGGTGGTGAATGCAATCGCCATTGATGGCGCTAATCGCAAATGGATAGGAACGCAGAACTCCGGAGCTTACCTCATGTCGGAAGACGGCACTGCCCAGATTAAACATTTTACAATAGATAACAGTCCGCTTCTTTCTAATGAAATCAGATCCATTGCCATCCACCCAAAAACCGGGGAAGTGTTTTTCGGGACAGGGCGCGGAATAATCTCTTACCGCAACGATGCTACCGAAGGACTGGAAGACTATACCGATGTGTATGTGTTTCCCAACCCTGTAAAGCCAGGTTATGCCGGACCTATTGCCATCACAGGACTTGTAGAAAATGCAGACGTAAAAATTACGGATGTGAGCGGAAGCCTTGTTTACCAGACCAAAGCGCTGGGCGGTCAGGCGATATGGTATGGTAAGAATTTTAAAGGAGAAAGTTCCCGATCAGGCGTGTATCTGGTATTCTGTTCCAATGATGACGGCAGCAAAACATTCATTACTAAGATACTGCTCGTGAATTAACCGGTTTTGCGTATATAAAAACTTATTTCACCCTTGGCTTCCCCGCGCCATTGCTGCGTTGCTTTTGTACATCCTCCAAACGCTTTTGCAGTTTTTGCTGGAAGGAAGAAGGCGCCTTTGCGGGTTTCTTCTTATGCTCCTCAATCTGTGCATGTAGTTTTTTCTCGTCTACAAACCTGCGTATCACAAACATCTGCGCAAAACTGATGATGTTAGCCAGTGTATAATAATAACTCAGTCCGGCAGAAAATTTATTCAGAAAGGGCAGAAACATGATTGGCATCAGGTAGATCATATATTTCATCCCGGGCATTTGCTGCTGACCGGGATTGCTCATCATCTGGCTGTTCAGATGCGTGTAAATAAGCGTGGTGATAGTACACAAAAGCGCCCACACGCTTACGTGATCTCCATAGATGAAGTCAATAACAGGCAGTTTCCCGAAATTCCAAACGGAATCGTATGTGGAAAGATCATGCGCCCACCAGAATCCCTGCTGCCTTAATTCAATGGAAGCGGGAAAGAAACGGAAAAGCGCAAGAAGAATCGGCATCTGAAGAAGTGCCGGGATGCAACCCGCCAGTGGACTCACACCGGCTTTCTTGTAAAGAGCCATCGTAGCCTGTTGCTTTTTCATTGCATCATCAGCGCCAAATTTCTTATTCAATTCATCGATCTCCGGCTTGAGCACACGCATTTTTGCGGAAGACACATATGTTTTATAAGCAACGGGGAAAAGCAGTGTTTTAAACACCAGTGTGAGGCAAAGAATAATGATTGCATAATTAAGATTAAAACTATCGAGGAAATTAAATACGGGGATCACTAAAAATTTATTCACCCACCCGAAAATTCCCCATCCGAGCGGTATCTGTTTTTCTAAATTAAGATCATACGATTTCAATGTTTGAAAATGGTTTGGGCCGAAGTAAAAACGCATACCGAAGGTTTCGCTGGGCTTGTGCGCGTAAGGAATGGTAAGATTGGAGGCGAAGCTCTTCACATACTTCTCGGAGCTTTTGTCATTGTTGGATGTAATATCTGCTCCGGTCTTTTCAAAATGATCATCCGCGATCAGAACCGAGGTAAAGAACTGTTGCTTGAAGGAAACCCATTTGATCTTCGCATTCAGAGGCCTGGTCTCATCTTTGGTCTCCGGCAGGTAATCGGGCGATTCCTCCAGGTATTTGAAATACGCTGTTGAACTTTGCCGCTGAGTTTTGAGATCCCGCTCCTGTGTGGGGGTTTTCATCTGCCAGTTCAGACTGAACTCATTCAGATTAGAAGCCACAACATCTTCCATGCCTACTACATTGACCTTGTACCCAAGCATGTAGCTGTTTTTACTCAAAGAGTACTGGTACTCGATGTACTTACCACTCTTTCCGGTGCTATCCTCTCCTGCGTACAGTCTTACCCTAAGCGAACTGTCCGAACGCTGTTCAGTTGGCTTAAAGAACAATTCTCCGGTATTGATAGTCCTGTTATTCTCGGTATCAAAAAGAATCCCGAAAGAGGAGGAGTCGGCATCAAAAAGAAATAAAGGAAGTGAATCGTGGGTACGGTATTCTTTTAGTTGCACAGAACAGATTCTTCCGCCTTTTGAAGAGACAGTTGCTCGCAGCAATTCATTTTCTATGGTATAAAACCGCTCCGAATCCTGTGCAGTTGCAGCGAAAACATCATATTTATTATTGAGAAAAACGGTTTTTGCAGAATCGGTGGAAGAAAGAGAATCGCTGGATGTTTGATGTTTGATGTTTGATGTTTCACCGATTACCGATGACTGATTACCGGTTACCGTGTCTTTCACCTGTTGTTGTTGAACCAGTGCAAGGGAATCCTTAGTACGTTGTTGTTTTGCTAATTCTTCCTTACCGGGCGCGGAATACCACATCCAGGCGAACATGATCGCGCAAATAATAATAATCCCTGTAATTGAATTTTTGTCCACCTACTACTTAAATAAAACGAATGATCAGAGTTCTTATTTTAGGAGGGCAAAGATAGAATTAAATGTAATCATAACAATCAGTGTCATCAATGTTCGGAAGTTATTTTCTGTTCTTTAATGACAATGGAATCATGCACAGCAAATAACCGCTAATGACGGCTGTTTTGCATTTTTATAAGCGAACCCACTTCCACCGCAGCGTTCACAAAACCGACAAACAAAGGATGCGGTTTAGCCACTGTGCTTTTGTATTCAGGATGGAACTGTACGCCAATGAACCAAGGGTGCTCTTTTAACTCTACGATCTCCACGAGCCCACCCTCAGGATTAATTCCGGATGCGATCATTCCTGCATTTTCAAAATCCCTGAGATATTCGTTGTTGAACTCGTAACGATGACGATGACGCTCGGAAATATTTTTCTCTTTATATACAGAAGCTGTTTTTGTATCCTCTTTCAACTGGCAGGGGTAAGCTCCGAGGCGCATTGTTCCGCCCTTTTTAGTGATGTTTTTCTGTGTTTCGAGAAGGTCTATTACCGGATTGGAAGTGGAAGGGTTTATTTCGGTGGAATGCGCATCGGATTTGCCCATCACGTTGCGGGCAAACTCGATCACAGCGCATTGCATGCCCAGGCAAATTCCCAAAAAAGGAACTTTATTTTCACGCGCATATTTTATGGCGGAAATTTTTCCTTCAATTCCCCTTTTACCAAATCCGGGAGCTACAATAATCCCTGAAAGGCCGCCTAATTTTTCAATTACGTTATCCTCATTGATCCATTCCGAATGTATCCATTGCACATTCACCCGGCAGTTGTTCACAGCGCCCGCGTGTATCAGCGATTCGGAAATAGATTTGTATGAATCTTTTAACTCTACATATTTACCGATGAGTCCTATCCTGACTTCGTGTTTGGGATTTTTCAGCTTGTGCAGAAATTCCTTCCAGTCATCCAGGAAAATATTTTCGGGAACGGGCAGCTGCAGCTTGTTGAGCACCACCACATCTAACTTTTCTTTTTCCATCAGCAGGGGGACCTCGTAAATGGTGCTGGCATCGATGGATTCTATAACAGCATCGCGCTCCACGTTGCAGAACAGGGCGATCTTATTGCGTATGTCTTTGTTCAGGTGATGTTCCGTGCGGCAAACCAAAATATCGGGCTGTACCCCATGCTCCAGCAATGTCTTTACCGAGTGCTGGGTGGGTTTTGTTTTTAGTTCCCCTGTGGTGGAAAGGTAAGGGATCAATGTAAGATGAATAACCAGGCAATCTTTACCAAGTTCCCACTTCATCTGGCGCACCGCCTCCACGTAGGGAAGGGATTCAATGTCGCCCACTGTCCCACCGATTTCCGTTATTACGATCTGATAATTACCGGTCTTGCCCAGCAAACGAACCCGTGTCTTTATTTCATCGGTGATATGGGGAATCACCTGCACGGTCTTTCCAAGATAATCGCCCCTGCGCTCTTTTTCAATCACGCTCTGATAAATCCTGCCGGTAGTAATGTTGTTGGCCTGGGAAGTGGGAACGCTTAAAAACCGTTCGTAATGTCCGAGGTCCAGGTCTGTTTCAGCGCCATCATCCGTTACAAAACATTCTCCGTGCTCATAAGGATTCATGGTGCCCGGATCCACGTTGATGTAGGGATCCAGCTTCTGAATAGTCACGGTATAGCCGCGGGCCTGCAGCAGTTTGGCAAGCGATGCGGAAACAATGCCCTTGCCGAGCGAGGAAGTAACACCTCCTGTAACGAAAATATATTTGGTTGAGCCGGACATCCGAAGCGTGGAAGGCGTTTTTATGTCTTCGGGGCGTGAAGGTAAGAAAAATATGAATAGCGAAAGCTGTATTTTCAATGAACCTGACCTTTATTCAGGCATTAAACCAATCCTTTAGTATGGGAAATTCTTTGTTTTACTGAGAATCTTACAAGGTGTATTTATACAACTCAGCTATCACTGAATAATATTCTCTTTCCATTTCGAAAAAATTGTTGTACGCATTGTAGTAATAGCTCATTTCCATAAAATATTCAATGGTGGAAATCTGTCCTGATGCAAGGGATTTGCTTAAAAGAGTGGTGTAACTGATTGACCTAAAAGCGGTTTGGTATTCCCCTAAAACTATTTTGAGATTGGCATATTTTTCATAGATGTGCTTGATATGAAAATAATGCTCATTGAGATGGGCTTGCAATTCAAAATCGGTAAAAAGCAGTTGCGCCTGTTTTTGCTTTGCGGTGTTTTTGTTTTCCCACAAGGGTATAGTGATACCTGTATGGATGCCGTTGTAGGTTTGACCAAGTATGCCTTGGTAGTGATAGCCTACTTCTGTTTTGGGCAACCACATTGCTTTGCTCACCTCTATCTGTTTTTGTGCAATTAGTTTTTCTTGTTGCAGAATTTTTAGTAAGGGGTCGGCACTTTCATAGTCCTTCTCTAATTGTTCGAATGCCGGAATGATCGGAAGCATAGGATAAATAGTATCTGGAAATGAAACGGTAATTCCCCCGTTCAACTCGATTAGCTTTTGATTAAGCTGATTAATGGCGGAAATATTTTTCTGAAATTCTTTTTTGATTTCTATCAGTTGCAGTTGTGCTTTGTTTACGTCCATAATATTTCCTTCACCCTTATCTAAGCGGATTTGAAAATCTGATAATAGTTTTTCGGTGTTCTTTTTTCGCTGTTCTAATATTGTTTGCATTTTATTGTGATACACTAAAGCAATGCAAACTTTTTTCGCTTCCAATAAAACATCCTGCCGTTTGGCAGTGAATTGATATTCAGATTGGATAATTTTTTGATTTGCCAACTGATTTTTTTTGACATAGGCAGTAGGAAAATCGAAGGATTGCGAAATAGTAAATTCCTGCTGATTACCTGCATTGGATGGACTTCCGGAAAGAAAATCATATTCAGCGGTTGGATTGTGGGGAGTAAGACCTGTTTTATATTGGAGGTTTTGCGCTTCCCAATATTGTTTTTCCGCCTGAATAGTTTTGTTGTTTTTAGCAATGTTTGCAAGAACTGTATCTATGTTTAGTTGTGCGTTTGCATTAATCGCAAATGCAAAAGCAAATAGTTTTAGGATGAAATATTTTTTCATTATTTTTCTGATTTAGTGTTTGACAAATAATAAACAACAGGCACAATAAAAATATTTAAGAGAGTAGATGTGAGTAATCCTCCCAAAATAACTTTTGCCATCGGGCTTTGAATTTCGTTGCCGGGTAAATCTCCCGCAATTGCAAGAGGTACAAGAGCAAGACCTGCCGTGAGGGCAGTCATCAAGATTGGGCTTAAGCGGTCTTTTGAACCTGTGATGATCGTGTCGTATAAACTCAATCCTTCTTCTCGTAAAGTTTTATAGTGCGATACGAGTAAAATTCCGTTTCGTGTGGCAACTCCAAACAATGTAATGAAACCGATAATGGAGGGGATACTCATTATCCCACTGGTAATCCAAATGCTGAACACTCCGCCAATGAGGGCAAGCGGCAGGTTCAATAGAATGATACTTGCAATTTTTACATTTTTAAATTCCTGATAGAGTAAAAAGAAAATGACGAGCAAAGAAAGCAGTGAAGTAATGAGCAATGTTTTTGATGCTTCGGCTTCTGCCTGAAATTGTCCTCCGTATTCGATGTGATACCCTTCGGGAAGTTTAATTTTTTCATAGATGTTTTTTTTAATCTAAAGAATTCCTCGCAGCTTGCTGCGGGGTGGCTGTTTGTATTATGTTTGTGTTGTGAGCAAACATATTCATAAACGACATAACAAAAGCTTGCTTTTGTATCATTTGGTTTGCCCGATAAAATATCGGAGAAGTGTATTGTCTGAAGATGTTGCAAAAAGTTTGGTTGAGGTTTGTAGAAATATTGAAAGTAGGTTTGAAGTTTGTTTTCTGGAGATTGGTGCGGACGAAAACCACGTTCATTTTTTGATACAAAGTGTACCAATGATGTCGGCTAAATCTATAGTTCAAGTAGTCAAAAGTATTACTGCAAGAGAACTTTTCCGACTTCATCCCGAAGTGAAGCAACAGTTGTGGGGAGGACAATTTTGGACTGATGGGTACTACATTAACACAGTTGGACAATATGCGAACGAAGAAATAATTCAGAAATACATTCATGAGCAAGGCGATGATAAAAAGAGTTACAAAAAGTTCCATGCTAATCAGTTGCGATTATTTTAGTGTATTTACATTGATACCTCGCAGCTTGCTGCGGGGTAATTCATTGTTACAGGTAGCAGCATCGCATATTGCCGCGGCTCAATCTTGGAACGCCTTGTGGGGCTGGTTGCGTTTTACTACCCGTAGAATTGCTTTCCTTTTCTGCAAATTGCAAAAACAATAGTGTAAAACTGTACTGGCAAACCGCGAGCGAACAAAACAATGATTATTTTGAAGTGGAAAGAAGCACAGATGGAAAAATATTTGAAAGTATTGGAAATGCAAAAGGCGCAGGCAATTCCTCCACTATCAGCAATTATGAATTTGTGAATGAGCCGGATGTTTCTCAATACTCAATACTCAAATCTACTATCGCCTCAAGCAAACCGACTTCAACGGAGAATATAAATATTACGGACCCATTTCAGTAAAATGTGAGCCAGGTGATGAATGGAATTTGATTTTGCAGGATACACCGGCAAAGGATGAACTGCATGGAACTTTCTTCAGTCCAGAAGATGGAAATCTAACTGTCTCGTCCTGATTAGGGTTTACAATAAATTTGTAGACAATGGACAAACAAACTATCTCAAAAGAAGCAAATGCAAACGACAAATTTTACAAAAAGAAAAAATTGATTTTTCAGACACATCACCTGATCAAACTTACATTTCCTTTTCTTACTGTTTCATTGCCGGTTATGAAAGTAACTTTCATGTAATACACAAATACGGCTGTGTTCATCAGTTTGCCTTTGTAGGTGCCATCCCAGAGGGAGTTCATCGCTTCCCCGCCAGAGGCGGGTCCGCCTGTGGCAAAAAACACCTTTTCTCCCCAGCGGTCGTAAATAATAAATACGAGCTCTTTAATGCAGCTTATATTGGGGAAGTAAATTCCCAGCCTGTCGTTTTTTGTGTCTCCATTAGGAGAAAACGCGTCCGGCACAAAAAGCTGATCATCGGCATAGCTGCAATCAATCGGTTCAACGTAAACGGTTACGCAGGCCGTATCGCTGCAGTTGTTCTGGGTTACGGTTACGCAATAGAAGGTTGTTACCAGAGGGGAAACCGTAATGGGATTATCTGTTGAGCCGTTACTCCACAGATAAACGCCTCCTCCGCTTGCGGCAAGCGTTGTGCTTTGTCCTTGCTGGATCGTAACATTGCTCCATGCAGTGACAGTGGGGCTTGGATTAACAGTTACTGTTGCGCTGGCGGTATCCCAGCAGGAACCGATAGAAACAATTACAGAATAGGTGGAAGTAGAAGTTGGAGAAACTAAAATCAGATTTCCTGTGCTTCCATTACTCCATGAATAATTTCCTCCGCCAGAAGCAGTAAGTGTTGTGGTCTGCCCTAGACAGATAAGCGCCCCTATCGCATTAGCAACCGGGGGAGGAGCAACAACCACTGTAACAGAAGTTGTACTTGTACAAGAAGCATTTGATGTAGTAACCGTATAAGTTGTAGTAGTGCCCGGAGAAACATTTATAATTGAGGCTGTGTTTCCATTGTTCCATGAATAATTAGTACTGCCGGATGCCGTGAGCGTAGCAATATCTCCCGCACAAAGCGTTGTGTTGCCCGTAACAAAAACTGAAGGCGATGGATTAACAGTTACTGCTGCCGATACCGTATCTGAGCAGTTTCCGCTTGAAACAATAACCGAATAAGTTGTGGTTGCAGTAGCAGCAACAGTAATTGATGACGTGGTTTGTCCGCTACTCCACGAATAATTATTTCCTCCCGAAGCATTGAACGTAACTGCTTGTCCGGAGCAAATTGTGGCACTTGGTCCCGCTGTGGCCGTGATGTTTGATACTACCGTAACAGTTGCAGTTGCTGTACCCGAACATGAACTACTGCCGACAGTTACCGAATAATTAGTAGTTGAAGCTGGCGAAACAATAATACTGCTCGTGGTTGCACCCGTGTTCCATGAATATGGACTTCCGCCTGTGGCAGTAAGCGTTACATTCTGTCCCGCGCATATTGTACTGTTGGGTCCCGCTGTGGCGATGAGGTTATTAACTACAGTAACCGTACCAATGGCAGTACCGCTGCCACAAAATCCTGTACCAGTTACAGTATAGGAAGTGGTTGCCGATGGCGAAACAACTACGGAAGAAGTGGTTTGCCCGGTACTCCATGAATAACTGCTTGCACCGGATGCTGTTAAAATAACTGTGCTGCCAGCGCAAATGGTTGCAGGTGATACCAATAACGGTAGTTTGCTCGTACATGTAATTGGCTGGCAGGGATTGAGCGTTGCTATAGATGCAACAAATCCTTCTCCGCAGGCAAGCACTTCTCCGTTTATGTTCACATCCACCGCAAACACCGCACCGGATGTAGGGGCGGAAGTTATCAGGGCGAGCGAGTTACTGAATTTATAAACTGCATTCCGTGAGCCGGCATAAATATTTCCGCAACTATCCACAGCAATCCCTGCATTACCATCAGGCACCCACCAGGCCAGCCCTCCTGCAGAAACCCCTCCCGGAATAGACGCTGAAGCAAGCAAAGCCCCTGTATTATTGTCTCTTTTTTGAATAGTTACGCCATCCGTTGTGTAAACAAAACAGTTATCGGCAACAATTCCGTTGAACCCTTGAGTACAAGAACCGGGGTCTGAACAAAAATTTACGGAAGCTTCATCAATTAAATACCCGTTAAATACTGAATATACAGGCGCAAAGGAGGGTGTTGATTTTGTCGTTAT
>SCSP01000158.1 GCA_004297845.1 Bacteroidota bacterium
GCAATAAAGTTTGGTTGTGGTTTTCATGTAACCACATTATGCCTTCTGTTCTGTTTTGATACCCCAACCTCATTTTTTTATCAAAAATCAATTGTTAATTGTCCCGTGCGTAAGTCCTACATAAGAATCAACTGCGTCTATTTTAGTGTAGTGTATTTGTATTGATACCTCGCAGCTCTGCTGCGGGGTCATTCATTGGCTCCCTCCGTTTTTATTCTCATGAAAACGCATGGGGAAAAGCCGGTAAGGAAAGGGGAAGTAACAATAACTGATGTGCCAGTTACTCCATCTTTTGGGCAAGGGATAACAAGGTCTGAGGGAGTAATTTCCACAGACTCTAAAGCCGTAAACGGCAAGCAGGGAGAAACTCCCCCATATGGGGAAGTAGTTAAAACGGATGGGGAAGGAATTTCCCCATATGGGGAAACTACTAAAACGGATGGGGAAGGAACTTCCCCACGTGGGGAAGCTATTAACGTGAGTTTCGCTTAAGGAATTAACAAAATCGTATTAACAAGTAAGAAAAATACAAATCGGCAGTCAATGAGGTGAAGATAGTTTTGTGTTCCACCATAAAACACTTCACTATGACTACCGATTTAGAAACAAAATTAGTTGAAATCTTTTTCAAGGTTGACAATTTTTGCAAAGAACTTTCAACAGCTGGGGTTCAAAACAAAGCAATGCAGGGCAGTAAAAAACATCGTAACCGGAAAGGGAAATTGACCTTGAGCGAAATTATCACCATTCTGATATTTTATCAGTTATACGGAGCAGAAGATTTCAAGCATTTTTATATCAATACACTGATGAATCATTACAAAAAAGACTTTCCCGATTTGGTTTCCTATCCACGTTTCGTGCGGTTGATACCAAGAGCGTTAATGCCAATGCTACTCTTTCTGAAACACACACGGATGGGTAAGGTCAGCGGACTCTCTTTCATAGATAGCACAGCATTGAAAGTTTGCAACAACAAACGAATTTTTCGTCACAAGGTTTTTGATGGCTTGGCGAAAAGAGGAAAAAACACGATGGGTTGGTTCTTTGGATTCAAGCTTCATTTAATCATCAATGACCAAGGAGAATTGTTATCCTTTCATTTAACAAGGGGAAATATTAGCGACCGCGATAAAAATTTGGTTCTGAAATTGACTAAGGGATTGTGGGGTAAACTCTTTGGAGATAAGGGATACATCAATCAGCAATTAGTTGAATTATTGCTGGAAAAATCTATTCATCTTATCACCGGCATACGAAGAAATATGAAGAATAAATTGATGAATATGGCAGATAAAATCCTTCTCAGAAAGAGAGCCATCATAGAATGTGTAAATGATGAACTAAAAAACAATTGTCAGATAGAACACACCAGGCATAGAAGTGTCATTAATTTTCTTGTTCATCTTTTTTCAGCATTAACAGCGTATACCTTTTTGCCAAAGAAACCTGCACTTAAATTTAACACACAATTTTCTATGGCTGCTTAAGCAAAACTCACGTTATTAAAACGGATGGGGAAGAAACTTCCCCATATGGGGAACCCACTAAAAGCCTTGGGGAAGAAGTTTCCCCACACGCGCGAGATCCTACCGGGAATGGGAAAGGAACTTCCCCAGATGGGGAAACTCCTAAAAGGTATGTGAATGAAATGAGAAACTTAAATTTTAACTAAAAAAACAAATATAGTATGGAAAACTCAAGAATTTCAAGAACCCCAAGCGGGTTCAACGCCTACATCAACAACACTAAAAATTACTTGTTGTTGGATACAACCGTACAGCCGGGCATGTACATTCCACAGCCTTTTCCGCCCGTTTCGCCTCCAACCGGGGCAACGGTGGCAGTTGCGCCCACCCCGATCCTGAAGAACTGGCAGAGGCTTTGGCTCCTGCCGTCCGAAATGGACAGGTGGACCAGCTTTTGCTTACAGTACAGTACACTGTATGCAAAATACTCCGATAAAGCTGAGAGCCGTACCAGAGCGGTAAAGGATAACATGTTCAGCGTCATGGATTCATTCAGCACCTTCGCTCAACCGATTCTAAAGAGGATTGAGGGCGATCCGTATGTAACCATTGATGATCTGAGCGTGTTTCACATCAAGAGCGGATTCCTGCGCGATGCAGTTCCAACCCGCCACCGCGTTCCGATCATTGACATGCCCGAATTCAGCATGGTTCCACTGGGTGGAGGAGAAGCGAGATTTCATGTACGCTCCAACACTGATTCTAAAAGAGCAAGTAAGCTCCCAGGAACACAGATCGAGGTGCGTTACCTGATACTTTCGCCCGATGCGCCCAGCCCGCCACATATTGACGGACTGAACAGGCAGATAATATCATCGAAAGCGGTATTTGTATTCCGCAGTGGAGATGAAAACACAGGCAAAATCCTGTACGCTGCCGTTCGCTGGATCGTGGTGAATGACCCAAGCCGGAACGGGCCTTGGACAACTATTCAGAATGTTGGTATAGCGTAACTGATAGGCAATAATGAAAACAGCCCCGCATTTTGCGGGGCTGTTTTTTTACTTGCCAGTAATCTGTTTGAGCTGAATTTTTAAGTCAGGGAGTTTATTTTGAACGATCTGCCATACCTCTTTTGAATCAATCCCTAAATAATCATGAGCAATAATATTTCTGAATGCTTTAATTTTATTCCACTCTATATTTTTGTGTTGTTCTAAAAATACGCTGCTCATTTTAGCTGACATTTCTCCGATCACCACAAAATTCATGAGGCAAGCATCATAAGATTTTTGGTCATTCACCCATTGCTCGGCAGATTGATGCGGATGCGAGTACTGCTCAATCTTTTCAATCGCTTCTAAAATAGCAAGAGAGTTCAGTAAATCCTTTTCAGACATAGATGGCATCTCTCAGAATGTAAGATTTGGCGTAGGGCTTAATGTATTTTTCGGTACAGATATCTACTTCCCTGTTGAATTGCTTTTTGAAATACTCTCGCAACTCGAATTTTAAATCAAAAATGTTTTTTGTTTCTTCTTCCATTTCAATCAAAATGTCAATATCGCTGTCCTGCTTTTGCTCGTTTCTTGCAAATGAACCGAAGATCCCCACTTTTGTTAAATGAAAATGTGTCTGGAGATATGCCTTATTATCTCGCAGAAACGATAGTATATCCTGTCTGGTATGCATGTCAATCAATGTTTAGCCAAACTTACATGTAAATATTGATTTTACACATAAACGGGATAAAAATCCAGGCCAACACACTTTGCCGCTGCGTGCTCGAAGCACAATATTTTTGCGGATATAACTTTAAATTTCATAAACATGAAAAAAGTAATCAAAGTGTGTGGACTGGATATCCACAAAGATACGATTTTTGCCTGTGTCAAAAAGGGCAATTATCAAAGTGAAGTCAAAGAGTTCAGTACGATGAGTTGTGGTTTGGCAGAACTCAACCACTACCTCAAGGGGGAACGTGTAAGCAAAGTGGCTATGGAAAGCACGGGCATTTATTGGATGCCGGTATGGCGGGCATTGGAAGATGATTTCGAGTTACTACTTGTGAATCCGTATTTTATAAAGCAAATGCCGGGAAGAAAAACAGATGTTCAGGATGCCCAGTGGATAGCCACACTGCTTGATAAGCAATTGCTGCGCGGCAGTGTGGTTACCTGCAAAACCATACGCATACTGCGTGCTTACCTGAGACGCTATGCACAGTTGCAGGGACAAATGACCCGGTGTTTGCAGCAAATAGAAAACAACTCTCGCAGTGCAACATCAAGATTGCTTCGCTGAGTTCCACTATTGGCAGCAAAACGGTGATAGACATTGTTGAAAGTATCAGCAAAGGCAATTATGCACCTGAACAACTCTTTGCTTTGGTGCATGGTCGCATTGTGAAGAGGCACGGAGAAAAAGTAAAACAATCCTTGCAGGGCATCATTGAAAAACACGATGTGTTTCTACTCAGGCAGATACACGAAGATTATCTGCATATCGAAAGGCAGTGCAATGAGTTATTGGCGCAGGCACAAAAAATAGCCGAAGCGCATTATAAAGAACAACTCGAACTATTGCAAACCATACCGGGAATAAAACAATTATCAGCCGTTATCATCTTAGCCGAATTAGGCGGTAACATCAAACTATTTGAAACGGCACAGCGACTTACCGGTTGGTGCGGATTGAGACCAAAGAACGATGAAAGCGCGGGAAAAATAAAAAGCCGTTCCATTACAAAAGGCAATAAATACCTGCGCAGAATATTAGTTCAAACTGCATGGGCAGCCAGTCGCACCAAAGCCTGTTACCTGAAAACCAAATTTGAACAATTAGCCGTGCGCAAATCAAGTAAAAAGGCACTCATAGCCATAGCGCGGAAACAATTGGTCATTATTTGGAATGTGCTGACAAAAGAAGAGCAGTACAAAGAACCTCAAATCAAATTATCAGCACAACAAATCAGCAGAAAGCAAAAGTATTATCAGGAAAAATTAAACACATTGCAACAGCAACAAGTTCTCGAAAAGGCCGATTAACTTTGTGGTGGCAATGCTACGCAGCGATGCGATAGTAACCCCGTTTACAAACTGGCATCTTTCGCTCTCGTAGTAATACGGGATACCGAACAAAAACATAAGGCATAGACCTTGAAGAAGAAATTAGCAATCATAAGCTCCGTATCCATTGCGATACAACAGAAGGGATTTTTAGAAGAAGATAAGAAAATAATTTGTTATAATTTTTTGGCGCGTCTTTTTGAGGCTGTTGCCCCGGAGCAGCTCTTTGCCGCGCGCAGAGGATATAGTTGTCGGATTTCCGAGAGCGTTAACGAGCACGGCAATGTGCTGCGGAGGGGCTATCAAAAAGCGTGTCCAAAAAATTAATCCGGAGCTGTCCGAGAACAAATTTAATTGTAAATCCTGCTTAGGACGAGGCAATTGAAGAATTTCAAGTAGTCTAACCTCCTTTTAGGGCGGGGTATCCGGTCAGGCACTCTTAAATTGACTGAGGAACCTCACATCATTCTCGTAGAACAAACGTATATCATTGATCTGGTATTTGAGCATGGCAATGCGCTCAATCCCCATGCCGAAAGCAAAGCCAGTGTGTTTTTTTGAATCAATTTTGCAATTCTCTAAAACTTTAGGATTCACCATGCCGCAGCCAAGTATCTCCACCCATCCGCTGCCTTTACAGATGGGACAACCTTTGCTTCCGCAGATGAAACAGGAAATATCCACTTCCATGCTCGGCTCCGTGAAGGGGAAATAGGAAGGGCGCATTCTTATTTTGGTCTTTTCTCCGAACATCTCCTGCGAAAAATATAAAAGCGTTTGTTTCAGGTCAGCAAACGAAACATTTTCATCCACATACAATCCTTCCACCTGGTGGAAAAAGCAATGTGCGCGTGCAGAAATATTCTCTTTTCTATAAA
Organism: Bacteroidota bacterium; assembly: GCA_004297845.1. GTDB lineage: Bacteria > Bacteroidota > Bacteroidia > Palsa-948 > Palsa-948 > Palsa-948. The sequence continues at coordinate 5,416 of SCSP01000158.1, forward strand.
CTCTTCCCGGAAAAATACTGCGGATGGGAGGCTGTGAATTTTCCATCACGCGGATCTGAACAGAGGAGGTGTGGGTTCTTAAAACGACCCCCCTTAATCCCCCCGAAGGGGGGAAATCTGGCGAATATGCCTCCTTACTCCCCCCTTCGGGGGGCGGGGGGGCCACGAAAAACGTATCCTGCATATCCCTTGCCGGGTGATCCGCAGGCAAATTAAGTGCAGAAAAATTATGCCAGTCATCTTCTATTTCCCGGTCTTCTTTTACAGTAAATCCTATGCGGGAAAAAATATCCGTGATCTGGTTTCGTACTACGGAAATAGGATGGCGTGAACCAAAAGCAATAGGTTCAGCAGGTTTTGTCAGGTCCATATCCGAAGAAGCAGTTTCCTCTCCTCCTTCAAATTTTTCTTTAAAGCGATTGAATTTTTCCTGTGCCTTGTTCTTTAAGTCGTTGAGAGTTTTTCCTACTTCTTTACGATCTTCGTTCGCCAGGTTTTTAAAATCATCGAACAGGGCGGTAACTAATCCTTTTTTGGCAAGCCACTTCAGACGGAATTCTTCTAACTGTTCCTTGGTCTCAACTTTTATTTCTTCCACTTCTGCAAGAAGCGCGTGTATCTTATTCTTCATAACACTTCAAATTTACAATGATTCTCCGTTTAAAATAATCTGATGATTGATCTTGGCTCCTGCCAAACGAAGCGTTTTCTCCACCGAACAATATTTCTCCATGGAAAGTTCTACCGCGCGCTTTGCTTTTTGCGGTTCAATGTTGCCCTTCAGGATAAATTTTATGATGATGTCAGTAAAAACTTTTGCCGCATCCTGAATATTTTCCTGCTCCCCTTCTACTTCCGCCTGAAAATCATCTATCTGCTGCTTTTGTTTTTTCAAAATATTTATCACATCAATGCCGCTGCAACCTGCCAGTGACATCAGTAAAAGTTGGGTTGGGCGAACACCCTGATTATGGCCTCCTGTTTTTTCGGCAGCATCCATCTGCACAGTTAGTCCGTCCTCGTTCTTTGCCTCAAAATGAAAAGCATCGTCCAGTCTTTTTAGTGAAATTTTCATAGTAGACAAAGGTAATTAAAGAATTATATTTGTGGCCTATTGGCAATATCAAATGAGTAAAAAAACGTACACCTATCATAACACCCTGCAGCTCGAATCCGGCAGGACACTTCCTTCGCTTGAGATCGCCTATCATACCTATGGTGAACTGAACAAAAAGAAGAACAATGTCATCTGGATCTGCCATGCCCTCACGGCAAGTTCGGATGCGGCCGACTGGTGGAGCGGCTTGGTAGGCGAAAACAAGGCCTTTGACACTAAGAAATATTTTATCGTATGTGCGAACGTACTGGGCTCCTGCTACGGAAGTTCAGGTCCCCTGAGTGTTAATCCCGTTACAGAAAAAAAATATTACGGTGAGTTTCCTCAGGTTACCATTCGCGACATGGTGAACGCGCATATTCTTTTAAGAAAGCAGTTGGGAATTGAAAAAATATTCATCGGAGCAGGAGGATCCATGGGCGCTTATCAGTTATTAGAATGGGCATTTATGGAGCCCAACGTGTTTGAAAAACAAGTGCTTATGAATACCTCTGCCCGGGAATCCGCCTGGGGGATTGCCATTCACACCGCGCAACGATTGGCAATCGAAGCCGATGCAACTTGGAAAAATAATTCAGACGATGCGGGAACGAAAGGGCTGAAAGCCGCACGCGCTATAGGCATGCTCACTTACCGCAACTACGAAACTTTTGCCAGGCAGCAGACGGATGATGAACACCATAAACTTGATAATTATAAATCATCTTCCTACATCCATCACCAAGGCGATAAATTGATAAAGCGATTTAATGCGTATTCCTACTGGCTGCTTTCAAAATCAATGGACTCGCACAATATCGCAAGAGGTAGAACGACCACCCCGACCCTAAAGGGAGGAACAGCCGCATTGCGCCCCTTAGAGTTGGGGCAAGTGCTGAAAAAACTAAAAACTAAAACTTTAATCATCGGAATTTCCAGCGATATCCTCTGCCCGAACGCAGAGCAGAAATTTCTGGCTAAGCATTTGCCAAAAGCTTCCCTGAAAATTATTGATTCGACCTACGGGCACGATGGATTTTTAATTGAGTGGGGAAAGCTCACGAAGATCATTGCTTCCTTCCTGAAAAAGTAATGGCAGAACCTGTTCATAAACTTTAGTGGCAGATTAACAGTTTGCGCCTCTAAATCGGCCACTGCTTAAACCCCCAACCCGTTAATACAGCAGCTGATGCGGATATCTTTCCACATGCATTGATTTCACATTTTCAAAAAGCAATTGCTTGAGTTCGCTCGCATTTTCTTTTGTAAATGCTGATATGAAAACACAAGGATCAAATAATTTCGCGATCCAGCTTTTTTTCAGGTCATCGAGGGAAATAGGTTTATGCTCTTCAACATCATCTGTGGTTTCATCTCCCCGCAGAATCGCCTTTTCGTTCTTCAGGATGCGGTGAATCTCATGTTCCCCGCTTCGCACGGCATCTATCTTGTTGAAAATAGTGATAATGTACTTGTCGTTTACGCCAATTTCAAGCAGTGTTCTTTTTACTTCCTTCATCTGCTCCTCAAAACCCGGATGTGAAATATCCACCACATGCAACAAAATATCCGCCTCGCGCAATTCATCGAGCGTTGATTTAAAACTATCCACTAATTGATGCGGGAGTTTACGTATGAAACCTACCGTATCGGAAAGCAGGAAAGGGACTCTATCGATTACCACCTTTCTTACCGTGGTATCCAAGGTTGCAAATAATTTATTTTCGGCAAACACATCTGATTTTGCAAGCAGATTCATCAGCGTGGATTTTCCTACGTTGGTGTAACCAACCAAAGCCACGCGAATCATTTCTCCGCGATTTCTGCGCTGAGTGGCCATCTGCCTGTCTATCTCCACAAGTTTTTCCTTGAGCAAATGAATTTTCTTGCGTATGATACGCCTGTCTGTTTCAATTTCTTTTTCTCCCGCACCGCCTCTTGTCCCCGTTCCTCCGCGCTGCCGCTCTAAGTGAGTCCACATTCCCATCAGGCGTGGATAGAGGTATTCGTGCTGTGCAAGTTCCACCTGTGTTTTGGCATACGATGTTTTTGCGCGCTGAGCGAAAATTTCAAGGATCAGTCCGGTCCTGTCCAGCACTTTTTTCTCGAATAGATTCTCAAGATTGCGCTGCTGGGAAGGGGATATCTCATCGTCAAAAATTATAAGATCAATATTGTTTGCATCAATATAAAGTTTTATCTCTTCCGCTTTGCCTTTACCGATAAAAGTACCCGAATCCGGCCTTGAAAGATGTTGCGTAAATCTTTTAACAGGTGTTGATCCCGCGGTTTCTGCCAGGAAGGCAAGCTCATCCATAAATTCCTTCACCTTAACCTCATTCTGCTTTTGGTTGATGATGCCAACCAAAATAACTTTCTTCGGTATTTTTCCGGTTCCCTTTTTACTTGCTAACATTTCAGAGATGAATTACATGCCCGGCATCCATCCCCGTGTAACGGATGACCATAGGGGGAACGGCCAAGGGATGGCAAGAAAGATTATGATAAGAGCAAGCAGAAAGAAGATCGCGATCTTTTTATGTTTGGCTTCGTCATCTTTTCCGCGTTTTGCGGCAGAGTATCCAACAGTTATAAGTGCAATCGCGATAAGCATCATTGCCATGTGTTCTACCGACCAAAAGCGAAGACCGGAGTCTTTCATAGCTGCTCCAATATTGCTATGCCAATTATTGCCAAAATACAATATAAGTCCAATAACCAATTGCAAATGTGCTGCAATCAAAGTAAAAAGCGCCACCTTCTTGTCGCCCGGTAAATAGGGTTTTTTACCAACCCACCCGCTGAAGGATTTGAAAATGGAAATGAGAATGAACGCTAAAAGAATGTAGCGGAGCAGGGAGTGGGTATGGAGCAGTCCGGTGAGCATGAGTTATAAAAAATTTAATAATTATTCGTCAAAGTTATCAAATATTGGAAACTCGACCTTTGCAATTATTATATTTGTTTCGGTATGACATTCGAGAAAATATTCGATACGTTTGATTGGGAAGAAGTAAAGCAAAGCATCTATTCCAAAACTTCTTCGGATTTGGAATTGGCGTTGCGCAAAAAGGGGAAAAGAACACTGGAAGATTTCAAAGCGCTTATTTCTCCCGCAGCTTCGGATTATCTGGAGGAAATGGCACAGCTCAGCCACAGCATCACGCAAAAGCGTTTCGGGAAAACCTTGCAGATGTATATTCCGCTTTATCTTTCCAACGAATGTCAGAACATCTGCATGTACTGCGGTTTTAGTTTCGACAATAAAATTGCAAGGCGCACATTGAACGATGAAGAAATACTTCGGGAAGTGGCCGTAATAAAATCTATGGGTTACGATCATGTACTGCTTGTTACAGGGGAGGCAAATAAAACAGTTGGCGTTTCTTATCTTGCCAATGCGGTGCAACTCATCCGTCCGCATTTTTCAAATATCTCCATGGAAGTTCAGCCTTTGGAACAGGAGGAATACAAAACACTGATCTCACTAGGGGTTTATTCAGTGCTTGTTTATCAGGAAACCTACAATCGCGACAGCTACGCAGCCTATCATATCAAAGGAAAAAAGTCGAATTTCCTGTACCGCTTAGATACTCCTGAACGTTTAGGCAGAGCGGGAGCTCACAAGATCGGACTTGGAGTTCTGATAGGTCTGGACGACTGGAGAACGGATAGTTTTTTCAGCGCCATCCACCTTGATTACCTGGAAAAAATATTCTGGCAGACCAAGTATTCTATTTCATTTCCCAGATTGAGACCGCACATTTCACCCGCCTCACCCGGCATCATCCCCGACCCCGCTCCAAAGGAGAGGGGGGAGAACAGTCTTATGACCGACAAAGAACTAACCCAACTCATCTGTGCCTATCGGATATTTAATGAAGAAGTAGAACTTTCTCTTTCAACCCGGGAAAGCCCTGCGTTTCGGGATAATATTATAAAGTTGGGGATCACTTCTGTCAGCGCAGGCTCAAAAACAAATCCGGGTGGGTATGCTTCTGCTCCTGAATCGCTGGAGCAGTTTGAAATTCACGATGAACGTTCTCCGCAGCAAATTGCTTCTATGATACGTGCAAAAGGCTATGAAGCAGTATGGAAGGATTGGGACAGCAGCCTCACCCCAGGGCAACACGCATTATAGTTTCATAGCTAATGTTGCTATTCGATAGGGAGAGAGAGTTCCGAAAATTTTTCTTTTACTTTTATAAACTCTTGTAATGGGTTGGCTGCTTTCCAGACACTGGTATAAAATGCCCCCCCCCAAAATCCTAAACTATGAGCTTTTTGAATTGTATCCGTGGATACGCCCCCTCTGGCAATGACCTTGAATTTGGTATTTTTCAAAGCAGGTGCCAGATTGTATTCGGAAAATGCAGCTTGAAAACTTCCCGATAAGCTGTCAAATACCGGAGCAAGAAAAACATAATCGTAACGGGGGATATATTCAAGCACATTTTCAACATTTCTTAACGTAGTGGATATTTCCAGACGACTTTTTCTTAGTTTCAGCCACTTTTTCCAGAACCATAACTTAAACTTGTTCCTTTTATGTGAACGGGAGATATAAATCCCCTTCAGGTCGAATTTCAGAGCTAGCTCATGATGTGTATGAATGACAATACGATTATGGTACTTCTCGGGAATTTCTTCAAGATATTTTTTTAATTCTCTGGTTGAAAACGTCTTTTTGCGGACATGATACGTTTGCAGTCCCTGCTCAAACATATTCAGGAGGAATCCGATCTCGGAATCCTGCCGCTTGGAGGGTGAAATAAGGATCAGTTTCATATCATGGAATGGATTGCTTTGACAATTTTATGTACAAGTGTAGTATCTTTTTCAATAGCATTGCCCACCACGATCATATCCGCACCCAAGCGGCAGAGCGCAACCGCCTTCTCTGCAGTGTCTATCCCTCCCCCTGCAATAACAGGAACGGATATGTTTTTTCTTACTTCTTTAACCAGGGATCTGTTCAGGGGTGTATTAGTTCCGCTTCCTGCTTCGAGATAAATTAATTTCATTCCCAGCAGTTCCCCTGCGATAGCAGTAGAGACAGCCAGGTTATTATCTTTGCTTTTTATTGGAGAGGTTCTGGTAATTGCCTGCGTAGATATATTTTTTCCCCCTCCTATCAGGATATAGCCTGTAGGAATAATCTCCAATCCGGATCTTTTCAGCTGCCGTGCAGCCTGGATATGCTCGCCAATGAGATAATCCGGATTTCTGCCGGAGATAAGTGAAAGCAGCAAAATAGCATCCGCTTTTTCAGAAACCTGCTCCCTGCTTCCTGGAAAAATCACGAGGGGAATGTTTGTCAGTTTTCGGATAACTGAAACGCAACGGTGAAATTTCCATTTTTTTATTTTGCTTCCCCCGATAAAGATGAAATTAACTCTGGCTTTGTGCGCTTCGCGTATTACACCGGAAGAAAATTTATCCGGGTCAACAAGAACGGAGAAAAGTTTTTTGCCTTTCTTTTTACTTCGGAGTATCGATTGATAAACGCTTCGCTTCATTTTTAAAATGCAGTTGTACAGATAACGGATACATTCCAGATTTCCAGATGGCAGCCGTCTGTAAAGCCGGGCTTATCTGTTATCCGAAATCTTACGAATATACTAATCCTGACCGATGACATATGCCAGCATATAATTATCCTTGCCGGGCATTAATTTTTCATACTGAACCGGATAAGATTGATTGACATCTCTTTTTTTTATCCACCCTTTTATGATCCCTTTTCTTGCGTATTGAAATGGTTCTATAATCAGATTTTCTTTAAAGGCGAGTTCTTTCCTGCCATAAAGCTTATAGAGTGATTCTTTAGCACACCAATAAATGGTCAGCTGCTCAGCAGTATGATCTTTTTGCAGTGAATCCAGCTCGGCTTTGCTCATAAACTTCTCTTTGATGTTCGATATCTTCGGCTTGATGAGTTCTATATCAATGCCGGTTTCTGCATGATCCAGAATAACTGCCAGAAGATCATGGGAATGAGAAAGTGAAATACAGATATTTGAATTATTCAGCGAAGGTTTGTTATGCTTGTCGTACAGTATCTGAGCGTCTTTTTCTCCTGATAGTTGACCGGTCAGTATTCTTGTTACAAGCCATTCTTTTTTTCTCTGCTCATGGGCAAAAGAACGCAGCATTGACAAATCCTCTTCTGAAATATTTTTCATTTTCAGCAGTTCGTCCAGCGATTCGGTGATATGCCATATACCCAGCGCTGAGCGCTGATTATTTTTTCTTGAAAGAAATAAAGACATGATTTTGGAAGTATTCTGTGCAGCAAAAGTGGTAAAAAATTACGCATCTTTTCTAAGAAATCTTCCTATTCCTGTTACCTTTGTTGCGCTCACAATTCTCTTGGATGGCAGCTACTGTCTTATTCTTTTCCGAAACCAATCACGGCTTTAAATGAAGTGTTTTTTAATTATTTTATTCTTCGGTTCATTCTTTTCTGCGTTAGCGCAGGAAAAACCGGGTATCGCCAATAGCAATTATTCCAGCACCAACAGTATATTTCTTAATCCATCTTCCTCTGTAGATTCACGCACGTTTATTCAACTGAATCTGATAGGTGCAAATGCATACCTAATGACCAACCAGGCCTATTTGCCTGCATTCAGTGTCTGGCAGGTAAAAAGAGGATACACGCAGGTACCGCATATTGTAACAAACAAGATGAAAAAGTTTTTTTATGGAAATTTTTCTGTTGATGCGCCTGCGCTTGTGGTCAGCCACCAAAGGATCGGATTTGGATTTTTTATCAGAGCACGTGCGGAGGTTGATATACGCAGAATACCCTATGAGCTAACCAGAATATTGGTGCCGCAGAAACTCGATACTGCGTTGCCCGCAGCCATTGATATCAACCTGCGAAATGTGAAATTAAGCAGCATGGCCTGGGCAGAATACGGAATAAACTTCGGGATGATGGTGCACAAAAGAAACAATGTACTGATCACAGCAGGCGGTAATGCCAAGTACCTGACAGGAATAGATATCTTTTACGCTAACCTGCAGCGATTCAAAGCACACATAGACACCACGGTTGTTGATATTGAAAAACTGAAGGGGAAAGTGAGGGTTAGTGAGCCGGGCTGGAATACCGGAAAAGGGTTAGGAATAGATGCCGGGATCATATATAAAAGGTCGCTTAAAAAAGAAACAGAATACGAAGCATACCATGCAAATTCAAAAAAATCAGGTTGCGTCTATATTGACTACCGCTATAAAATCGGGCTTTCCCTGTTAGATTTGGGGTATATCCGGTTTCCTAAAAAAACATACAAAGCAGGTATTGACGGATCGCTTTATATTGATGATTTTCAGCAGGTGAAATCTCTTGACTCCCTCATACAAAACGGGTTTAAAACAACATTGGAATATGATAAACCGATATTAGCCACACTTCCCACTGCATTGAGCGCTCAGGTGGATATAAATCTATCGCATCATTTTTATCTGAATGGCACGATCATCAAGAGTATCATCCCTGCTTACCTTGTTGGAGTGCAACGGGCTAATTTGTTATCCATTACTCCCCGCTATGAACGCAGGCAGGTGGAAGTTGCCCTGCCACTCACGTTTCACCGATTCATATACCCTCAGTTAGGTTTTGCTTTTCGTGTAAGGAGTTTTGTATTGGGGATGGACAATGTTTTTCCGCTCATCATCAGAAAAAATACGTATGGATTAAATCTTTATTTCAACCTGGGAATTTCCCTGTTTAAAAATCCTGCCTGTCGCACAAAACATTCTCGTAAAAAGAAACAAAAAATCAAAAAAAGAGCAACAGCGGAAAATAGTTTTATGATGCCTGATAAGACGAACGAAGCAGTAAAGTTAGAGTGTCCTGAATTTGG
>SCSP01000159.1 GCA_004297845.1 Bacteroidota bacterium
TTTATTATTTCTGAATGATGATTTTTTGCACGAATGATTTTTTTTCTGTTTTAATATTTACAAAATAAATTCCACCGGGCAAATCAAGATGAAGGATTAAGGATTTACGATTAAGGATTTTATCGGAATACACTTTCTCTCCCAAAACATTAAACGCTGAAAACTCTGAATTTGGAGGTAATCCGGTTACGGTGAAATAGCCGCTGGAAGAAACGGTGGGCAGAACATTGATTTTATTTTCCGAATTACAATTCACAGATACGGGGCCGAAGTATTCGTAATTGCCGTTGTAATCGGTTTGTTTTAAACGAAGCCCCACCCCGCCCTCCCCAAAGGGGAGGGAGTTCTCTCCCCCTTCGGGGGAGTTGAAGGGGGCTGTAAATTCATACGTACGAATGGTATTTGAGTTTCCAGCGCCCTTCACAGTTCCGATAACTTCCCATTTTATCTCCCCTCCTTCGGAGGGGCCGGGGGAGGCCTCCACCGTAAAATAATCGTTGTTTGTTTCGCTGGCGGTTGCCCATTTAAGTATAACTCCCCTCTCCTTTGGGGAGGGGCCGGGGGTGGGGTCGCAGGAGGAGGTGAAATAAATCAACTCAACCGGCAGCACATCAGGAGCAAGGCGCGTTACAAAAGCATCCGTGGTGGTTCCTATGGTTCCAAGGTATGTGCGGCTCGAAGCAAAATCGGATGTTCCTGTTACTTTATCGGTACTTCCTGCAAGCACCACATCGCCTCCTGTGCCGTCTATGACCATGGCCATGGCATAGTCATCCCTGGTACCGGCAACAAAAGCTGTGGCAATATAGACATCCAGATTATTATTCAATTTTGTGGCAAAGGCCTCTCTTGATCCTCCTAATGTCCCATAGCTGGGAGGGGATTTAGACGAAGCATATGATGAGCTGGCAGCCCCCGCAATAATTATATTGCCTCCCGCGCCATCTATGGCAAGCGCGTAAACTTCAGCACTTCCGCCCCCAATAATAGCGGAGGCGGTATAAGCCAATGCATTATCTAATTTTGTTACAAAGGCTGCGGGATATCCGCTGTTATGAACATATTGCGGAGATGCACCGTTAGCGAATTTGTATCCACAACACGGAACAGTGATGTGCGCACCGCTGCCCGCCACGAAAACATTTCCACCAACGCCATCTATGGCAACAGCCGTTGCAGCATCTACTCCGGTGATTCCCGGGGATCCATCTCCGCCGGCGAGAATGGAGGTGGCAGTATGGCTGCTCAGAGCATTATTCAGTTTTGTTATGAAAGCATCTCCGCTTCCCGGATTAGCTCCGTATGTTGTACTGACGGGCGCAAAATTTGATGAGGTGGCTGTCTTTCCCGCCACAAAAACATTTCCTCCGGATCCATCTATGGCAAGCGCATTGGCAACATCCTCACCTCCGCCCGCAAGTATGGCCGTGGCGGTATGGCTGCTCAGGGCATTATTCAATTTTGTTACAAAAGCATCCACTCCTCCCGTTGTTCCAAATACAGCGCGGCCCGCGGGACCAAAATCTGCCTGATTGCCGGTTTTGCCCGCAATAAACACATCCGATGAAGCGCCATTTATGACAATAGCCCGCCCTTCATCACTATTCGCAGAACTCGCCATAATGGCTGTGGTAATGTGGGAGTTCAGCCCATTATTAAGTTTTGTTACAAAAACCTCCGTTCCTCCGGTTGTTCCGAACACATTACGGCTGGGGGCAAAATCTGCCTGATCGCCTGCCCGGCCTGCCACAAAAACATTTCCCGCGCCATCTATGGCAATAGCATAAGCGCAGTCAGCGCCTGAAGAACTTCCAATAAGAGCCGTGGCAAGATGGCTGCCAGCGTTAGTAAGTTTTGTTACAAAGGCAGAGGAGGATGCCGCTCCATGGGTATAGCGGCTGGGGGCAAAATCGGTATAATCGTTGGTTTGCCCTGCAATAAATATATTTCCTCCTGTGCCGTCTATGGCGAGCGCGTACCCGAAATCAGTGCCTGTGCTTGTAATAAGGGTGGCGGCAACCACCGGGTCAATGACGAGCGTTTTATTTTTATCGTATCTGCCGGCAATAAAACTTACTTCCACCTTCCCGAATGGCGGCAGATGGTTTTTTACACTATACTGCATTTCTATTTTCCCTTTATCCTGATAGGCGTAAATAGTCCCCAGGGTGAAGGGCCTGGCGTTCCCGATTTTATCGGGATGCAGAGCCATTTTTCCTTTTGGTGTAACAAGAATTTCATCAGCGCCTGTCATTCTTACTTTCGCCCCTTTTATTTCTAAGCGAATATCCTCCACGCTTCCTCCGGGATGTATGCTCCAGACAAATTCCACTTTCCCCTCCTGCATTCCCAGTATGGCGAGATCAATACCGGGATAAATATTCTCATACACTACTTCCCCGTAGGATGGAATATTGGAAATGGATTTGTTTTTCCCGAAATAATTAAAGATGCCCTGCTGCAGATTTACCCCTTCAACAGTCCTTTCACCTCCGGGCCGCCTGCTTCTGTCTGGCGCCTGGCGGTTTACGGAGAAAGGGCGGTCCATCTGTATATCCGTTCCATAAATATTCATGCGGTCTTTGTAAATGCGTATTCCCTGCGGGAACCAGCTGTAATAAAGGATGTCATCATTTACCTGCCCTTGATTTTTCACAAAGACGGTTTGCAGTTTGTTGATCGCCATGCTGCCGGCCTCACCGGGGCAATCCGTTTCAGGCATGCCAGAGAGATTATCGTTATTGCCGGCACCGGTACTGTTCATCACGGGACCTATCCATTGCGTCTGACCCGCAGCGCCTGTGGTATTGATGCCGGTGTTTTGGGAGAACAGCCGCCCCGTCCCTAAAGGGAGAAGGCAAAGTAATATCGCCCCTGCCTTAAAGAGAGAAGAAAGATTAAATGCTTTTGACCTTCGGTCGCTCCCGATAGCTATCGGGACTACGGTTGTCTTTAAGTTCCCGATGGTTACCGGGATAGGGCTAATTGTTTTTGTGCGTTTCATTCTTGGTTTATTTTTGTGTTACTGTTCATCCTCATTTGCTTTTGCCTTTGTTCCCTTTAGGGTTAGGGCGACTTTACCTTTTCCCCTTTAGGGCCGGGGCTTATTTTTCGCCTTCCTTCGTTTCGCTGCGTTGCGTCTGCTTGCACAGCGAAGTTCATGGTCTAACTTGATTTTTCTTTTTTCCATCGCTGCATGGTTTTGCGGAAAGCCGAAAAAAAATATTGATTGGTCGTACATGCTGTATAACATTGTTTTTGTTTTTTTAGTGTGGTACAGATAACGGCCCCGATAACTATCGGGGTTTTGCAGATTTACGGAAATACAAATTAATGCGAATCTGTAGGTATTTGTATTTCTGTAAATCTGTATCCATTTGTTATCTGTACCATTTTAATATCATTTCTGTATAACAATTTTTGCATTAAGAGTTTCTCTTCCTGTTTTTCATGTTGTGTTTGTGTTTTTTATTTACCTTTGTTAAAAAATATTTATCATGCAAACACTCATAGTAAAAATAGATACTGCCAGCCATGCAGCGCAGGTGGCGGGTTTTTTAAAAACCGTGCCATACATAAAGTCAGTCATTACCGAAAAAACAATTGAACCGCTTAAACCGCTGACTGCTGCCGACTGGGTACGACCTGGCAGACCGGCTACGGAAGAAGAACTGGAACAACTTGCCGTAGAAATGGAGCAGGAAAAAGGCGGATATACTACCGCGGAATTAAAAAAGCGCATGCAACAATGGAAAGCAAAGCAACTGTAATTTGGAGAACAAAGGCAGAAAAATCGCTTCAAAACATCTACAATTTTATTGCAAACGATTCCGTTGCTAATGCCGGCAATTATATTGACAGGATGATATCTTTCGGTCATTCGCTGGCTGATTTCCCCGATAAATATCCTACGTGCAGGCAGAACAAATTTGCCAAACGAAATCTTCGTTGCGCTGCATTTCATCACACATACATATTCGTTTACAAAGGTGTTAAAAGCGAGTTGATTATTTACAATGTCATTCATGGCAAAAGATTAAAATAGGTTACAAGATTTCCCGCTACGAGGAGTGAGAGTTTGGTTTATTTTTATTTTTATTTCCTCCGAAAATATTTAGTTGAATTCTTTGTTTTATTTTTGTATAACAATCTTTGCATTAAGAGTTTCTCTTCCTGTTTTTTCCTGTTCCGAGGGTGTGGAAATCCGCAGGAAATAAATGCCATTGGGTTGAGAAGAAAGGTCAATGGTTTGCCCCCCGTTTGCCCCCAACCCCTGAAGGGGAGTATTTGTATTACTCCCTTTAGGGCCGGGGCTAACTTCATATACCCTTTCTCCAAACACATTATAAACCTCAATGCTTGAAACCTGATTCCCGATAGCTATCGGGATGATACCTGATACTTGAAATTCCCCATTGGAAGGATTGGGCCAAATATTTACTTGCAACGCGTCTTCAGTAAGCTGCGATATACCGGTTGCAGTGCAGTTTGTATCTACCGGAACAGTAAGAGTACCTATGCCGGTGCATCCCGCAGCATCGGTTATAGCTACGGAATAGGTAGTGGTAACGCTGGGAGCCGCTACTATATTAGCAGCCGTAGCTCCTGTGTTCCATGAATACGTTGTGCCGCCCGATGCGGAGATAAAAACTTGCTGGCCTACACAAACAGTACCGCTTGGATCGGAGAAAATAACCACAGTAACACTACAACAGTTTTTCAACGTAACAGTAACACTTGCCGTGCCTGAACCGCAACCGCCCATCCCGGTAACTGTGTACGTTGTGGTTGCAGTCGGTGTAACAACGATGGAAGAATTAGTTTGTCCGTTGCTCCATGAGTAACTGTTCCCCCCTGATGCTGTTAAAGTAACTGCGCTCCCCACGCAGATAGTTGCATTGCTTGTTGCGGTGATGCCTGCACCGGTAATCACAAATTCCCATAAGTCATCATAATAAACAGGACCAAAACCAATAGTTTGAACCCCTGTCCCAATATATGCTTTATCATTTATTACAAAAGAGGGTTGATCGGCCCTTCTGCCTCCTGGGAAAGAAGCAACATTGCTCCACGAGTTAGTTCCGGGATTATACATCCACATATCATCACTACCTGAGGACATAGAAAGCGTTGTTCCTCCAAGCCCGAGAAATCCCATACTGCAGATACTGAATCCCGTTGCTCCCGATCTTCCTGCGCCAGGGTAGTTTGCTTTCTGTACCCAGGTATCAGCGACTGGGTCGTATTCCCAAAAGTCATTATAGAAAAGTCCATTCTGATTGGTTCCTGCTCCCATGTATACTTTACCTCCAAGCACAAAATTTGCCCTGTCAATATCAGTTCTCGGCCCTCCGGGAAAATTGCTTACTTGTGTCCACGTATTAGCGCCTGGGGTGTATTTCCAAAAATCCTGCAAGGGAACAGTCCACAGGTCTCCTGTACCTACGTACCCAAAGCCGTTCACCGAGAATGCGGTGGCGCAGGCACGCGCTGATCCGGGCAAATTGGCCATTTGTATCCATGTATTAGTTGGCTGGTCATATTCCCAGAAATCATTTCTGTAATTACTGGCAGTGTAAGGGTCATTATCTATTCCTGTGCCGATATATCCTTTTGTGCCGATAGAAAATCCGCAGGCGAACCAGCGCGGCACGCCTCCGAAATTCGCCTTTTGTGTCCAACTGTCGGTAACAGGATCATATTCCCAAAAATCATCATGCAGTCCCATCGGGTTATTAATGCATGAGCCGTTTACTCCCCATCCTTGCCCTGTTCCCATGTATCCTTTTGCTCCGATTGTAAAAGCCACTGCGGATGTACGACCAGGGCAAGGAAGTGCAGGCGCAGTGGATAATGATGCTTTTTGTGTCCAGATTCCCTGTGAAAAAGAATTGGCAGCAAATAACCCGCCTGCTACCAACAAAATAAAGTGGAGCCGGACAAGCGCAGGCATCCCGACTGCGAGAATTAGTGTTGTTCGTTTCATGTTATAAATATTTAGTGAGTTTCATTACGTCAATAGTCCGTCCGTTTTTTATGGCGGTGGATTCAAGTCACAAATGCAACTCATATTCAGACCTGAGTTGCAAAAAATTAATGATTGAAACTTCTTCTGCACTATGAAACTTGTTCTGATTAATCATAAAAAACTGACGGACTATTGTTATGTATATTATTTCTGTATAACAATCTTTTCATTGATTATGGCATCGCCTGTTTTTCCACCAGAGGTGGATCCGCCTATGGCGGATATTTGCAACGAATAAACACCGTTGGGCAAATCAAGATTAAGGGCCCGATAGCTATCGGGATGGGATTGAGCCCCGATAGCTATCGGGGTAAGGATTTTTTCTGAATACACTTTTTCTCCCGTCACATTGTAGATTTCCAAACTTGAAACCTGATCCCGATAGCTATCGGGACTGTAACCTGCAATCTGAAATTCCCCATTGGAAGGATTGGGCCAAATATTTACTTGAAGCGCGTCCATATTAATCTGGGATATGTTGGTCGCGCTGCAGTTTGGATCCACCGGAACAGTAAGAGTACCTATGCCGGTGCATCCCGCAGCATCGGTTATAGCTACGGAATACGTAGTGGTAACGCTGGGAGCGGCTACTATATTAGCAGTGGTAACTCCTGTGTTCCATGAATAGGTTGTGCCGCCCGATGCGGAGATAAAAACCTGCTGGCCTACACAAACAGTGCTGCTTGGATCGGAGGATATAGTAGCTGAAATAACGCAACAGGGTGGCAGAGCCGACTGTGCAATAGTAACCACAGCCGCAGCAACGCCACTTGCTGCATCGGTTACAGTTACCGAATAGTTTCCTACACAAAGCCCGGTTGCAATTTTTGTAGTCTGCATAGGCATTGTGTTCCATGAATAGGTGTAGGGTGGGGTTCCATTGCCGGGAATAGCCGTAGCTGTACCGTTGCATTGCCCGATGCAGGCATCCGTGGAGACAGCAGCAGCGCTCAGGGCAGAAAAACAGGAAGAGAATTTCACCAGGAAAGCATCGTTTTTTGATCCCCCATGGTTCTCCTGAAAAGCGCCTGGAGAGGCGATGCCGGTAAGGGTGAGGGTGGTTCCTGCGATATACACCATTCCTGAGTTATTATCTACAGCAACATACGACCCACCGTACCCCTTTGCCGGTCCGTAGTAAGTGGCGCAGAGGCGGTTGCCGGCTG
>SCSP01000160.1 GCA_004297845.1 Bacteroidota bacterium
AGTAGTGCAAATAACAAATACAAGATTGACAGCCACAGGCTGTCCGGATAGTTTGACGAAGGCGCAGCCTTCGCCTAACTGCTCTTACTATTATTCAACAAACTACGCTCAACGGGGAATAGTGTTATAAGTGGGGTTGGCTTCTCAGGCAAAGGAACTTCTTTTCTTTCTGCTGAGGCACGATATAGTCTTTTGAAAAAGTCTATCTCTTCTTCCGAAAGTTGCAAGTTGTTGGTGTCTTGTCGGAGAAGCAGTCCTTCGTCTAGGTTTTCTATGAACTTATTGCGAATTGTTGATATGATTTTGTCTGCCATAGTCTGGTGCATTCAAGAAGAAAAAGATGCTTTCTCATTCGAGTTCAAGCGTGGTATTGCCAAGCGTGGCTCCATCGGTATTCACTTCAATAATATATTTTCCGTGACTAAAAAGATCCCCCTTTTTTGCATGGGCATACATGATTACCTCCGTGTTTTCGTTTGCGTAATTTACATTCTTTTTTGTGGCCCAGAATCCCTTTGATTTTCCGAACTTAAATACATGCAACGAGTCATCTGCCTGGGTCATCTCTTTTCCATCGGGGGAAATAATGCGGGCGTAAATTACTCTATCTCCTTTTTTTGCAACCAGGTTTTCAGCAAGGGTGAAGGCGATCTTTATTTTATCGGTGCGTTTTGCCTTCTTCGTATCAGATTCTTTTTTACCCCCTTTTTTTTCAGCGATTCCGGAGGCGTATAAACCAACTATTTTCAGCATGGAGGCCATATTGACCGTTTCCTGCAGGGATTCCTTTTCTTTGATGAGAAGGGTGTTTTTTTCTTTTTCCGAGTTCAGGTCTACTCTTACCTTTTCCCGGTCAGCAATAATATTTTTATTCAACGTGTTCAGCGAGTCAATCTCTACCACGAAATGCTGCATGATCCTGCGCAGGGTCTCTGTTTCTTTTTTCAGTTTGGCGATAATCCAGGCATTGTCTTTATGCTTTTCAAGTTCGCGCTGCAACCGGACAATATCTTCCTTTCGGGTGTCAATCTCAGCCTGCATTTCTTTGTTCGTCACCTTCAGATTTTCGTACTGCGCGCCCAGAGCAATAAGTTCCTGCTTAACAATTTCGGCATCTTTTGCAATGGTTTCCTTCTCAACGGTAATGACCTGCAGCGATCCCTTATCTTTCCACCAAAGCCAGCCCATCGCTCCGTTGGAACAGAGCATCAAAAAAATCAGAAGGAGATAAAGTCCTTCTCCTTTTTTCTTTTCTTTTTTTCCTTGCTCCGCCATAGCACTTTGCGGAGGCGAGACCGGTGGGTCTGTCGGATTGCTCATTGCAATAAAATGATAATATTTGCAACGCGAAGTTATTAAAAGTATGCAGAACGATTTCCTCTCTCTCGTATTTCCTAAAATATGCTATGCCTGCGGCAAGAGCCTTTTCAAGAAAGAGGACTGCATCTGTACCTATTGCCATTACCATCTTCCGCGTACGAATTTTCATCTGAAGGCGGATAACCCGGTACATAAACTTTTCTGGGGAAGGGTGAATATTCATTCCGCTTCCGCCATGTATTTGTTCAACAAGGAGAGCAAGGTGCAGCACCTGATTCACCAACTGAAGTACAGGGGTAAAAAGGAAATAGGAATTTCTCTTGGCAGATATTACGGCAGGGAGTTGAAAAAATCTCTCCTGTTCTCTTCTGCGGATATGGTCATACCTGTTCCGCTGCATCTGAAAAAACTGAAAAAACGCGGATATAATCAAAGCGAAGTTTTTGTCCAGGGGCTTGCAGAATCCCTGAAGGTTGTGAACGGAAGCGACCTGCTGATCCGCACCTATGCCTCCCAAACCCAGACCCAAAAATCACGCTTCGACCGATGGAAAAATGTGGAGGAGATATTTAAAGTGACCGCACCTGAAAAAATTGCAGGCAAACATATTCTTTTGGCGGATGATGTTGTTACCACCGGCTCTACGCTGGAGGCATGCGCCAATAAAATTCTGGAAGTGCCGGGCACAAAAGTGAGTGTGGTAACTATTGCCAGCACCTTGTATTGAAATTGAAAAAGGGTTACCTGTTTCCCTATACCTTTATACCTTTATGCCTTTATACCTTAATTGTATGCCGGAATCCGTTATGGGTTTAGGGAATATTAAGCAGGAAAAGTATGAGTCGCTTCTTCCGCAGATAAAAGCCTTGGTGGAGGGGGAGCCGGATTTCGTTGCCAATATTTCAAATATTATTGCCGCATTGAAATATGGAATGAATTTTTTTTGGATAGGGATTTATTTTGTTAAACCAACCTCCGATAAATTTTCGGTTGGCAAGAAAGGGGATCCGGAATTGGTTCTCGGCCCGTTCCAGGGTCCTGTTGCCTGTACGCGTATTGCGTTCGGCAAAGGAGTTTGCGGTGCAAGCTGGAAAGAAAAAAAAACGCTGATCGTGGAGGATGTGGAAAAATTCTCCGGGCATATTGCCTGCAGTTCAGATTCAAAATCAGAAATTGTTATTCCGTGTACAAAGAACGGTGAGGTTTTTGCGGTGCTGGACGTGGACAGTGATACGCTTTCTGATTTTGATGCAACAGATAAAAAATACCTTGAAGAGGTTGTACGCATTATACAGGACTTACAGTATGTTTAAGAGAACCCCTCCATACGGTTGCTGCTTTTTATTTTTTATTTTTCCTGCCCGACTGATCTCGATGGTACTGTTGGCAGGCGGGTGTTTTTTACTTGTGCGTTGTGCGCAGATCGTTGTTCCTTCAGGGGGTCCAAAGGATATGAAACCACCCATAGTAGAAAAATATATTCCTGACAGCGCTGCTACCAATTTCAATGCAAAAAACATCACTATCGCATTTGACGAATATATCCAGCTGACGGATGTTCAGAAAGAAATGACAATTTCTCCGCCAATGCGTGTTCAGCCTGAAGCCAAGGTGAAAGGAAAATTGCTGCTGATCGAACTGAAGGATACGCTCAAGAAAAACACCACGTATGTTATCAATTTCGGGAGCTCCATACGCGATTTTACCGAATCAAATGCTAAAACGGATTTCAGGTATATTTTTTCTACGGGCAGCATCATTGACACACTTAAGATGACAGGAACAGTAAAAAATGCCTATGATCAGAAAACGGATAAGGGTGTATTGGTTATGTTGTACGAACTTTTTGACGATTCTGTCCCCTATAAAATAGTCCCTTCCTACTTTGCCAAGACAAATGCGGACGGCAATTATAAGATCAGCAACATCCGCCCTGGCAAATACAAAGCATTTGCGCTAAAAGATGCCAACGGAAATTATCGTTATGATGTTCCCACCGAAAGCATCGGGTTTTCAGATACTCTGATCAAGATTTCAAAAAACATTAAACTGGATTTTCACATCTTTCAGGAAGAACCGAAGCAGCAACGCATGCTCAGAAGTTTCACGGGAGGCTATGGGCGCATGATGTTATTGTATGCCAAGCCGGTTACCGAAATTTCATATAAACCTTTGAACAGCGGAACAAAAACAGAAACATTTCTTACAGAATTCAACAACAACCGTGACAGCATCCGTATCTGGTTCCCGGTTTTTTCAAAGGATACGCTGCACTTTAAAGTAATTGCTGATGAAACAACTATTGATACGATACGAATAGGCACGGGTCAATTTCAGAAAGAAAGCAGTGGCAGGGGAGAACCTTTTAAATTAATGGCTGCTTCGAACGTAAAGAAGGATAAGCCGTTCGATTTGAATAAAGGATTAGAGGTGTATTTTAATCATCCCATAAAGACTTACCATCCCGATAGATTTACATTTAAATATAATAATATCGCATGGCCTCATAATGCGTTGGATATTAAAATGGATTCTTGTGTGCTTTATCAGCATTCATCTAAAATATTTATTGTTGGAGTTCCTTCCTATTCAAGAGATTCTATTGGAAATACACTTCCGGACTCTTCAGGGAATGGGATATACACCGTACATCCTTTTTCGCCAGACACAGGAAATTATTCTCTTTTTATTCCCCCCGGCACTTTCACCGATATCTTCGGTTTGACAAGCGACACCATCAAACTTGATTTCAAAACCCAGGAAGAGAAATTTTACGGCACATTGAAATTGACCCTGAAAATGAAATACAGGATTGCTTACGTGTTGGAACTGGTTAATGAAAAAGGGGTTGTTTTTAATTATGCAAGATCCGAAAGAGGGATTTTTTCTTACCTGTATTTACCCCCTGGCGCTTACAAACTCCGCATCGTTTATGACCGGAATGGAGATTATAAATGGACTACCGGGAATTATTTAGAAAAGCGAAAGCCGGAAACTATCATTTATTATCCCGCAGCAGTAACTATCCGCTCAAACTGGGATATGGAATTGGACTGGAAAGTAGAATAGAAGTTTCCGGTTTCCGGTTTTCAGTCTCCGGTTTACTGGCTGCTCAAACTGGAGACCCTAAACTGTAAATTGGTCCGCGTCCATCCAGGCAGGAAAGGCCTTTCTCCACTCATCCAACTCCCCTTTTGAAAGTGTAATGGTTTCAATGGATTCTTCATGCGCTTTTGTTTTG
Source organism: Bacteroidota bacterium (assembly GCA_004297845.1). GTDB lineage: Bacteria > Bacteroidota > Bacteroidia > Palsa-948 > Palsa-948 > Palsa-948. The sequence goes on from SCSP01000160.1 coordinate 4,562, forward strand.
CTGATGGACTCTCCCTTGTAATTTATCACAGCAGAATCCCCTGAGTGGGAAACATTGTTTCCGTCATTGCCGATGCGGTTCACACCAACTATGTATGCTTGATTTTCCATCGCCCGCGCCATCAGCAATGTTTTCCATGGGTGATTCCTGCGTTCGGGCCAGTTGGCTACGAATAGCAGAACATCATATTCCATCTGGCTGTTTCGCCCCTCTCCTGAAGGAGAGGGGTTGGGGGTGAGGCGGTTGCGGATCCACACAGGGAACCTCAAATCATAACAAATCATCGGACAGATCTTCCAGCCTTTCAACTCCACGATCAGTTTCTTTTTTCCGGCAGAGTAATATTTTTCTTCTCCGGCATACCGGAACAAATGGCGTTTGTCATATATTTTGAATTTTCCGTCCGGCAGCATCCATACCAGTCGGTTATAAAACTTCTTTTTTTCTTCAATAATTAAGCTGCCCGTGATTACACAATTTTTTTCTTTTGCCTTCTTTTTCATCCACTCAACGGTTTTCCCGTACATTGGCTCAGCCATTGCCTTGTTATTCATCGTAAATCCGGTGCTGAACATTTCAGGAAGTACAATTAGGTCTGTTTTTTCTTTGATGGATGAAATTTTCTGTGAGAACATTTTCAGGTTCGCATCCATGTTCTCCCAGTGGAGATTTGATTGGATGATAGTTATGTTTAGGTCGATCATTTTAGGATGTTGTAAACGTACTGCATTGTTTTTAATCGCACAGCAAAGAAAAGAAATCCCCTTTCAATCAATTTGAGTGGATTTTTTTTAAAATATGCGTTATAAAACCAAAATATGCTCAAAATCGCACAAAGTAAATAAGATAGAAATATATATTTGCACAGGATTTGGAAAAGTTCTACCTTAGCCTCCTGATTAAATGGAAGGGTCTGTTTAAATATTAAGTTATTAACAAAAACATTCGAAATTAACATTAGCAGTTTCACTATGAGAAAAGTTTTATCATCAGTTATCTTATCAGTTTCAGCAGTGTTTACATTTGCTCAACAAGACCCCCAGTTTACACAGAATATGTTCATGAAGCTCCCCGTTAACCCTGGTTATGCAGGAACCAGCGGATCGCTTTGTGCAACAGTCGCTTATCGTACACAGTGGGTAGGTTTTCCGGGCGCTCCCAAAACCTTTTTCTTCAGCGCAGATATGCCCATGATTGAGTTGCATGGCGGAGTGGGTTTAACCGTAATGAAAGACAAGCTTGGAAATTTCAATTTTACGTTTGCCCGTGTTGCTTATTCATATCATAAGCCTGTAGGCGCAACAGGCTTACTCGGAATCGGTCTTGAGCTTGGAATTTTACAGTCAGCAGTTGCATACAAATGGCTTGCTCCCGATGGAACGGATGGAAATGCCGACATGGCAATCCCTGACGCATCTGTAAATAAAATGACGTATGATTTCGGATTGGGAGCGTATTACAGAACAGACCAATTGCATGTGGGACTTTCCATGTCGCATTTGCCAGGCAAGGCGGAGCACCTTTCAGCTCCCGAGTTCAATTATCAGGCGGCAAGGCATTATTATGTAATGGCGGGATATGATTTTTTTCTTACATCTAAAATCACCTTGCGCCCCTCAGCACACGTAAAGAGCGATGCTGCCGTTACCACGTTTGACCTTCACTGTAATCTGTTATACGACAACTTTATTTGGGGCGGGCTTTCGTATCGCCTTCAGGATGCCATTGCTCCTATGATCGGGGTGGCGTGGAAACCAAACGATAAACAAACGATAAAGATCGGCTATTCCTATGATCTCGGAACTTCTGATTTAAAGGCACATCATAGCAATACACATGAGATTTTGGTCAATTATTGTATAAAGTGGAACAGACCACCTAAGATTCAAAGTCATATCAACCCAAGATTTTTGAGATAATTTATCGGTATTAGCCCTTTTATGCAACATTTGCGTTATAGGTTGTTTGTCTTAATTACACTTGATTAAAATAATGTTTCTCTGCTTTCGTTAATGATAAAACCGAAGGCACGAAACAAAAAACAATAACTATGAAAAAGTTTCTTTATTTCGGATTATTCGCACTGATTGTAAGTGCTTGTGGCAGTGGCGATCATGGGGAACTTGTGGGAGTACAAGGCAGGGACCCTTGGTTTCAACCCGATCCGTATGGCACCCTCTACTGCCCCATGGGAAGTTTCCACCTAGGTCAAAGTGATCAGGATATCCCGTACAATTTTACTCAAAAAGCCAAGATGATTTCCGTCCAGGCTTATTACATGGACCAAACGGAGATATCCAATAACGAGTATCGTCAGTTTGTGTACTGGGTGCGAGACTCAACAGCACGCGAGTTGCTGGGAGCCAATGATGAAGAAAAATGGAAAAATAAGTTAGACGCTTATGGCGTTGAACGGGAAGCAGCTTACGAAGACAGAGGATATGACCTTTTTTGGGACGAGAAACTTCGTTATGATGATAAAGACGAGGAAGTGAGGAATACTCTGAATGATCTATACTTGCCTGTTAAAGAGAGGTATTATACAAAGAAAGAGTTTGACACAAGAAAGTTCAACTTTGTATATTATAGAATTGATATTAGAAAAGCAGCAAGAAAAACCAACAGATTCCAACACAATACCACTACGGATGATCAGGGAAGAACATTTATTAATGGTGTTGGACATTCTCAGACGGAAGTGGATACTACAAAAGATGGGTTGGGATACTATAAGATAGAGAACAAAGGTCCTAAAAAAGACCGCAGCGTATTCATCATTAAAGACATCATCAATGTATACCCGGATACACTGGCATGGGTTCATGACTTTACTTATTCTTTCAATGAACCTATGACAAACAACTATTTTTGGCATCCGGCTTACGATGATTATCCGGTGGTTGGACTTACCTGGAAGCAATGTCGCGCTTTCTGTGTGTGGAGAACACAATATATGGATAGCTATCTTGAAAGCGTTGGACACACTATTGTGAACGACTGGAGACTTCCTACTGAAGCTGAATGGGAATACGGTGCGCGCGGAGGTTTGGATCTCAGCCCGTACCCATGGGGAGGTCCTTATATCCGTAACGCACGGGGCTGTTTCCTTGGAAACTTTAAACCCATACGCGGAAGCTACATTGACGATGGAGGATTTCATACCGTACATATTTTCTCTTACTCTCCCAATGAGTGGGGCTTCTATAACATGGCAGGTAATGCCGCAGAGTGGACCAGCAATGCATTTGAAGAAGCGGCCTATGACTTCTCGCATGATCTGAATACTGATTATGTGTATGAACCTACGGAAGATGAAAAATACCAGGCAGTTCGCCAGCGTAAAGTTATACGCGGTGGATCCTGGAAGGACGTAGGTTTCTATCTTCAGAACAGTTCCAGATCGTATGAATATCAGGATACTGCAAAGAGCTACATTGGATTCCGTTGCGTAATGACCTACCTTGGTCGTGCGAGAGGGGACGATGCTACTGCTCAGGAAGGTGCGCGTCTTGGGGTGAAATAAAAAAAGATACCCCCGACTTTAAAGGGAGAAAATGAAAAAAAATGCAGATAAGTCAATAAAAACAACCGCTTCAAAGTCCCTTCAGGGATTTAGGGCAAAATTAAACAAACATAAACCAAACTCCTTCTCTCTCAAAGTCCATTCAGGGATTTAGGGTAAGCCGGGGCACCTAACACACACAATTTTATGGGCAAGTTCGAAGATTTTTTGGTAACCAAGTCATTTAAGAACATCATGGCAAAACTCTACGGTATTGGTGCCGCAGTCGTAATTGCCGGAGCGCTTTTCAAAATTCTGCACTGGCCGGGAGCAAACCTCATGTTGATTGTGGGCATGGGAACGGAGGTTCTTATTTTCTTTGTGTCTGCCTTTGAGCCTATTCACATGGATCTGGACTGGACCCTTGTTTATCCCGAACTTGCCGGAATGCACGATGAACATGGCAAAGAAGACAAGAAGTCTATAACGGAGCAATTGGATAATATGCTTGAGGAAGCAAAGATCGGCCCCGAGCTGATCGCAAGTTTGGGATCCGGGTTGCAGAATCTGAGCGAACAGACAGGCAAAATGAGCACCTTGGCAGATGCAACGGTTGCTACCAATGAGTTCACTACCAACATTAAATCGGCTTCTCAGAAAATTGGCGGACTCTCGGCTGCCTATGATAAAGCTTCTACTTCCATCGGAAGTTCTATCAGCGATCTGGAAAAAGCGTCCGGCAAAACATCACAGGCGCTTGATCTGATCACCAATTCCACACAGCAGCAAGCCGGTACATACAGCGAACAGTTGCAAAAAGTTTCTAAAAACCTTGGATCACTTAACGGGGCGTATGAATTGCAGCTGCAGAATTCAAATGAAAACATCAAAGCCGCTTCAAAAGCGAACGAAGGCATTCAAAAACTTCTCACGACACTCGAAGCCTCTATGCAGGCATCTCAACACGAGGCTGCTTCTTATGGAGAGCATTTGAAGAAATCAGCCGGCAATGTACAATCGCTTAATACAGCGTATGAATTGCAGTTGCAAACACTGGGTAAAGCAAACAGTGCATACCAGAATTTTGAAAAAGCAATGGCCAGTTTAGGTGAAACCACAGATGATGCCAGAAAGTTTAAACAGCAATTAGCGGCAATGTCTGAAAATCTTTCTTCATTGAATACGGTATATGGCAATATGCTTACCGCAATGAGCCCGCTTAAAAAATAAAACTCTCCCTGCCTCTCCGAATGGCGAGGAGGAAGTACAAAATGGATAATAAATAATAATAAAATCGCACATACAAGCCCTTTGTTTTGGCTCTCTCCCTTTTGGGGAGAGCGGGGAGAGGGGTGGATGGGCTACTAAACAATAACTTATATGGCAGGTGGTAAATTAAGTCCCAGACAGAAGATGATCAACATGATGTATCTCGTGTTGACGGCTCTGCTCGCAATGAACGTGTCGAAAGAAATTCTTAATTCTTTCGCACTTCTGAATAATGGTTTGGTAAAGACAAATACAAACTTTACCGCGAAGAACGAGGTAACTTACAGCAATTTTGAGACCGCAGAGTTGAATGACCCTAACAAAGTGCGCGGTTTTCACGATAAGGCAAAGGCAGTTAAAAAGCGTTCGCAGGAGATGTTTGATTATATAGAGGTTCTTAAAGCAGAGTTAATAAAAGATGTTGAAGAAAAAGAAGAAACAGAAATTCTTGGACGTAACGGGCAGGATAGCACTATTAAAATCATATCGAATGTTCTTTACATGGAAGCCAAAGATGATAACGCCAAACCTACCCATTATTTTATGGGAGATAAAGATAATGCTGAGCCGGGCAATAAAGCGTATGAATTTAAAGATAAAATAAAAAAATTTAAAGAAGATCTGAAAACATTTATCCCGGAAAAAGAGAGAAAAAATATTACGCTCGGATTGGAAACCGAGGATGTATACTCTTCCTCAGAAGACATGATGATTTCGTGGGAGTCTAACAATTTCTATCATAATCCGGCCATTGCAGTAATTGCACTCCTTACAAAAATGCAGAACGATGTGAAAAATGCCGAAGCGGATATTATTAATGCGCTTTACAAACAGATTGATGTGTCTTCCTTCAAGTTCGATACACTTTCTGCCCGTGTTGTTGCAAACTCTAACTACGTGCTGTTGGGAGATGAATACCGCGCAGAGGTTTTTATGGCGGCATTCAGCACTACCTCTAACCCACAGGTTTGGCTGGGAGAAGTGGATAGCGTGAAGAATGAGATTGTTGGACCTAAGGATACCACTTCGGTTAAGGTAAGCAAAGGAGTTGGTATTTATTCAATTTCTCCTTCTGCTGAGGGAACCGTTCAATGGGGTGGAATAATTCGCATGAAAGACCCTGCTGATCCTACCATTTATCACGCGTACCCCTTCAAATCAGAGTTTAAGGCAGCACGACCTGCAATTGTTGTTTCTCCGGATAAGATGAATGTACTTTACGTAGGACTTGATAATCCGGTTTCAGTTTCAGTGCCGGGTATTGCGGCCGAAGATTTACAACCCTCTCTGTCAGGAGGGAGCCTCAGCGGATCAAGGGGAAAATATATAGCGAAAGTTGCCCAAACTCAGGTTGGAAAGGAAGTTACCGTGAATGTTTCAGCTAAAACAAAAAATGGCGTAAAATCTATGGGACAGGGAGTTAAATTCCGTGTTAAGGCGGTTCCAAATCCTGTTGGAACGGTTTACGGAAAAAGAATGGCCGCTTTTATCAAGCAAGGGGAATTACAGTTCCTTAAAGGAGTTGTTCCGGCAATGGATGATTTCCAGTTCGAGCTTAAAATACCTGTTATCTCTTTTGACGTTTCGATGAACGTAGGCGGTTTGGAAACAACCATCGGCACCAAAGGTCCAAGCTTCAGCGAAGCGCAATTGGCTCTTATCCGGAAAGCAAAAAAGAACAATAAGATATATATCGAAAAGATCATGGTGCAAAAACCCGGTGGTGCAATTGTAGAGATAAGCGGTGTTAACCTGAGGGTTCAATAATTATTTTAAACCTTTAATACTATGAAAAGATTACTTAAGCAAGCATTACTTTTAGCGGGAGTCCCGACAGCTATCGGGATATTGTTGGTTCTAAGCAGCGTTGCGTTTGCTCAAACTCCAACAACACCTCCCCCCACCCCCACGGGCGGAATACTTGAGCCTGCCGGAGGCGGTGTGCTGGACGGTGCCTACACTCCCGAGCATTTGGTGTATAGAAAACCTATTCCCTACGTTTATGAGCGCGAGGCGGATATCATGTGGCAGCGAAGGATATGGAGGGTAATTGACCTTAGAGAAAAGATTAACCACCCTCTTTACTATCCTGTCGACAGCCTTGCAAAAAGACCTTCCTTTTTCCAGATACTGAAAAATGGAATAATGGCTGGAAAGATAAATTCCATTTTTGAGTTTGATATTTTCACCAATGAATTCGGAAAAGCTTTTACGCAGGTGGAAGCGATAAAAGCAATGACCGGTGAACTGCCTATGAAGGATTCGATCGGAGAGCCTATATTGGATTCTATAGGCAATCAGATCATGGTGCCGGATCCTATTAAGCCCGAATATATTGCGCAGTACTGGCTTAAAGAGGATTGGTTTTTTGAAAAACAACGCTCCGTAATGGATGTGAGGATTATTGCCATCGCTCCGATTATTGAGAGCAGTGATCCTGCGTCAGGCAAGTTCGCTTACAAGGCGTTGTTTTGGCTTTATTATCCCGGCATCCGGAATTACATTTCACAATATTATTGTTACAACCCGTATAACGATGCAGAGTGGAGAACCTTTGATGAGATATTCCATAAACGGTTATTTAGCAGCTACGTACGTATGGAATCCAACGTATATAACCGGACAATAGCTTCTTATAACGGTGGCCAGTCTATGGAGCAGCTTCTTGAATCTGAAAGGATCAAGGATGATATCTTTAAGATTGAGCACGACATGTGGAACTACTAATCAAGGAATTACGCACCCCACCCAACCTCCCCAAAGGGGAGGAGTTTGTGCGTACAAGTTCTCCCCCTTTGGGGGAGTTAGAGGGGGTCTTTAAAATATCTAATTAAGTTTTTTGCTTTTTCTTTTCCAATTATTTCAGCAATTTTTTCCTCAGTAGTTTCTTTTACTTTTGTTACAGATTTAAACTCCTGCAGAAGTTTTTCCGCGGTCTTATCACTAATCCCTTTTATCGCTGTAAGTTCCGATACAATGGTTTCCCTGATTCTTCGGCCCCTATGATGTTTTAGCCCGAACCGGTGTGCTTCATCACGCATTTGTTGGATTATCCTTAGCGTTTCAGATTTTTTGTTCAAGTAGAGTGGCAGAGAATCCCCCGGATAGTAGAGTTCTTCGAGTTTTTTTGCAATGCCAATGACAGCTATCTGTCCGCCAAGCGAAAGTTTTTCAAGGCTCTTTACGGCAGAACTCAGTTGCCCCTTTCCTCCGTCAATTATGATAAGCTGAGGGAGGGGCTGTTTCTCTTCAGCCAATCGTTTATATCTGCGGTAGATTACCTCTTCCATCGAAGCAAAGTCATCGGGACCCTCCACTGTTTTTATGTGAAATATGCGATAGTCCTTTTTGCTTGGCTTTGCGTTTTTGAACACCACACAGGCAGATACAGGGAATGAGCCTTGAATGTTTGAATTATCGAAACATTCAATGTGTACCGGCAGATCTTTTAAGCGCAGGTCATTCATCATGGTGTTCAGTATCCTGCCTGCAGACTTTTCTTTTGATGAAAATGCGTCTCTGTTTTCTTTTTCTTTTCTGTAGTATTCCGCATTTCGCATGGAAAGGTCAAGGAGTTTTTTTTTATCCCCGATCTGCGGTATTGTAAATTCGACATTCGCAAAATCCATCCCGAGTTCAAAAGGAACAATAATTTCTTTTGTTTCGCTGTGCCCGCCAGAGGGCGGGTTCTCGCTTCCGCGGGAAAACCGATGGCGCAATTCCGCTATGGCAAGGAGCAGCAATTCTTCTTTGGATTCATCCAGTTTCTTTTTCATCTCAATGGTATGCGCCTGCACAATGGCGCCATTTACCACTTTCAGGTAATTTACATAACCGAAAGCATCGTCCGTGATAATGGAAAATACATCGGCATCTTCAATGGCAGGGCTTACAATAACAGACCGGCTTTGATATTTTTCAAGTGATTTTATTTTTTCTTTGAGCAACTGTGCATTTTCAAAATCAAATTTCCCCGAGTATGCCCACATAAGTTCTTTCAATTGCCTGATGACCGAAGCAATATTACCCTTGAGGACCTGCCTTATCTGTGAAATGCTTTCATCATATCTCTCCTGCGATTGCAAAGCCTCACAGGGGCCCAAGCAGTTTTTCAAATGATATTCCAGGCATACGCGGAATTTTTTATTTTCAATATTTTCTTTTGAAAGATTCAGGGTGCAGTTGCGCAGGGGATACAACTTTTTGATCAGGTCCAGGATCGTATACATTGTTTTCAGCGAGGTATAGGGGCCAAAATAATGCGAGCCATCGCGGATAAAGTTCCTCGTTTGAAAAACCCGTGGAAAGCGCTCATTCTTGATGCAGATCCAAGGATACGTTTTATCGTCTTTCAGCGCCACATTGTACCGGGGCTGGTACTTTTTTATGAGATTATTTTCAAGCAGCAATGCATCCAGCTCTGTACTTACAACTATGTATTTTATATCTGCAATGGAATGAACCAGATATAGAAGCTTTCCGTACGGATGATTTTTTGTGAAATAAGACGAGACGCGCTTTTTGAGATTTTTTGCCTTGCCAATGTAAATTATTTTTCCGTGCTTGTCAAAATACTGATAAACCCCCGGATTTTCGGGGAGAGAATGGGCAATGTTTAGCAGGACAGAAGTAATTTTAAGTTTGCCGCTCATTACCGCTTTAATGAATCGGGTTTTGCAACAGGAGTGTCGGTTTTTTGATCCGCAGGTGGTGATGGCAGACCACCTTTTTTTGCCTTCGATTTTTTCTTTTTAGAGCCCGTGCCTTCCGCGGCAAGCTTTTTATCAGCCGTATCCGGTACAGAAGGGGTTTCAATGACGACTTCTTTCGGAGCAGGTTTTGAGGTTGTATCTGCAATGACCTTTGCCGAAGCGGTATCGGGGGCAACCGCTTTTTGTATGGTATCCTGTTTTTTCTTTTTATCTTGCTTTGGAGTTGTTTTTACGACCGAAGGAATTTCTTTGTCATTAACTTTTTTTACAGACGATTCTCCAAAGGAGTCCTGCGTGACCTTCGGAGCAACTTCCGGAGTCGCGATAGAGTCGGTTTTTTTCTTCTTAATTGCAATGGCGGAGGAATCGATTGCAGAAAAATCTGCCTTATGCACCGCAGAATCAGGAGAGGCAGTTTTATTGGTGTCAATAATACTGAAACTGTTTTGGGTGGAATCTGTCAAAACTTCAGTTGCTGCGGGTAAGGTGGAATAATATTGAACCAGCCTGAATATGCTGAAAGCAAGGATCAACACGCCAGCTGCAGCGGCTGCAATTAAAATATTTTGTTTGCTAATGCGTACCGGAACGGAACTTTTCTCGTGTTTGAGTAATACTTCCACCTCGCTCCAGTCAAAGGGCTGGAAATTTTCATCGGAGCTTTTCAGCCTTTCTTTCAGGAAAGCATCCAGGGAAGAATTATTTGCAGTGGACTTCATGCTGTATCTATTTCGGAATCAATCTTGAAATGTTTTTTCGGAGATTAAATTTTGCTTTTAACAGACTGTCTTTCGATATGTACTCGCTGATGTCAAGCAATCTGGAAATTTCCGTGTGGGAATACCCTTCCACTTCGTGAAGATTATAGATCGTGCGATAAGAAGGGGTAAGTTGTTGCAGGGCTTTAACAATCATTTGTTTATCGCAAGATTTCATAATTTGTTCATCCGATCTCTCCTGATCCGTTTGTTTTTCGGAATCACGCATACTTATGGTGCTGCTTACAAAATGATGTTTCTTATTGTCGTGCATGTGCTGCACAGCAGAAGCTATAATTTCATTTTTTATCCATTCCTCCAGTGAAACAGGAGGGGTATTTTTTTCCCGTTTTGCATTTAATTCAACGTAATTTTTAAATCTGTTCAGGATATTCTTGAACCCATCAAGCAGAATGACCTTGGCTTCCTGTGAATTTTTGGAGTAGCGGACACCTATACGCATCGATCGGTTGAAATACTGCAGGTACAGATCCCGCTGTGCTGCAGGATCGTGCTGCAGGCATCCGCTTATGAGTTCTTCTTCAGTCATGTTTATGCTAAGCAAACTTACCGAATTTCCCTTTGAGCATTAATTAAAAATCATAAAAAAAACCCTCCCCAGTGGATCGGGAAGGGTTAAGCCTATTGGCTATTTATTGATTGGTCAGCCGTAGGTCAGCGCTTAATGCTTAAGGTAACAAAGCCCTTTTTAGTATGTATAACTCCATCGCTTCCGTTGGCTTGAATGGAGTAAAGGTACACCCCTTCAGGGGCATTCTGTCCGTTCGTGAGTTTGCCGTTCCATTTTCCGTCAATGGAATTCCATGTACAGATCTGCTTGCTGTCGGCAGTGCTGTAAATGGCCACTCCAACAGACGCAATATTTTTCATTTCAAAAAAGAAAAAATCATTTTCCCCGTCTCCGTTGGGAGTAAATATGTTTGGAATATTGGTAACGGATGAAACGGCCTTGACTTCAATGGTAACTCTGTCGGTGGCATTTCCTCCTGCTGGATTTTTTGCAGTAAGTCTTACCACATAATTTCCGGGCTTGTTAAAGGTATGAGAGGGAGAGATTTCTTTTGATCCGGAGCCGTCACCAAAATCCCAATTTAAAGAGCTGGCAATACCTTGAGTGATGAAATCTACGGTAAGTGGAGCATCGCCTGAAGTGGTGTTTGCAAAAATAGCTGCTGTTGGATAATCCGGGCCTTCTTCCTCAGTATCTGCTGATGAACCCGCTGAATATGCGCTTGAAGAGGCAGAATATGCGTTTTGAGTTCCCCGTATCATTCCACCATCTCCTTTCGGAGCGTTTCCGTATTTATGTGCCGGCTGAGAAGCAGCAGCATTGTCTGAAGTTGATTCATCCGATGTGCCGGTATTGTCATTTTTTCCACCCGCCATTTGTGTCTGGCCATCATTATCAGACGAATACTGATTTAATGTACGGGCAGCAGGAGGAGCTTGCCAGTTCGTTGTATTTGGCTCAGAAACTCTTTCAGGCGATTGTTGTTCTGAAATAATGTTTTGAGAGGATTCTCCTTGAGTAACAGCCTCAGCGTGATGTTTCTTTTCTGAATCAGAAGAACTTATTTTGTCATTGGAAGATGAAAAATACAAAATGCTTCCGGAAATTAACCCTACAGAAACAATTCCGGCAACTATCTTTCCTACGGCAAATTTAGCCGCAACCGATGCGGCACTTCCTGAAACAGATCCGATAGCTATCGGATTCACCCCGCTCTGAATGTTCGTCCAGATTTTCGGATTGACATCCGCTTCAAAATGCTCGAAGGTATCCTTGAATAATTTTTCTATGTTGTCGCTGTTCTTCATGATAATTTACCGGCTTCCACGGGACTGAGTTCTGTCTGAAGTATATTCTGCAAATGTGTTTTTGCTCTTGAGTACTGGGATTTGGATGTTCCTTCGGAAATTCCTAATTGCCCGGCAATTTCTTTGTGTGAATATCCTTCTATGGCGTACATGTTAAATACGGTTCGGAATCCTGCTGGTAATTGCTGAATCATTTTTAAGAGATCTTTTTCATTCATGCTTTCTCCGACATGGCTATTGCCCGGAATACTGTATTTAGCGTCATTTATATCTATGTTCATCTGCATCGCCTTGTTCTTTCTCAGGTAAGTCAGAGATTCATTCACCATTATTTTTCGTATCCACCCTTCCAAAGATCCCGTACCTCTGAAAGTGTCCATCTTCTCAAATACCCGTATAAACCCGTTCTGTAACATATCCTCCGCTTCTTCGCTTCTTCCGGCATATCTCAGACAAACCCCCATCATTTTCCTGTTAAATCGCTCAAAAAGCAACTTTTGGAAGGTCGGGGTTTTCGCAAGACATCCTTTGACCAATTCTTCATCTGTCATCTGCTCTTGTGTTGAGATGCATATTAAGCCAATAAGGTTGCCTGCCCGACAACCTATTTTAGATTGTAAAGCAGGCGGGCATTTCAGGCAATATTTTTGCCTATTTATAATGTCCTAACTGATTAATTGTCAAAGATATAAAATATGTTAAAAAGGTTCAAAAAAATCAATATAAAATTTGATTTTACTTAAACAAGTATACCTTTGCAACCCGAAATACATAAAAAACAGCATTTTTACAATAATTTCACATGAAAGTAGCAATCGTAGGAGCAACAGGTTTAGTAGGCAGTGTAATGGTAAAAGTTCTTGAAGAAAGAACTTTCCGTGTAACAGAATTTCTTCCGGTAGCGTCAAAACGCTCCGTTGGAAGGGATGTGAGTTTCAGAGGCAGAACGTATAAGGTAATTGGTATGGATGAGGCAATTGCAGCGAAACCTAATATCGTATTGTTTTCTGCCGGATCAGCAGCAAGCATGGAGTGGGCGCATAAGTTTGCCGGTGTGGGCGCTGTGGTGATAGATAATTCTTCGGCATGGAGAATGCATCCCGATATCAAACTCATCATCCCTGAGATCAACGCGAACCAGATCCGAAAAAAAGATCGCATCATCGCAAATCCCAACTGCTCTACTATTCAGATGCTGATGCCTCTGTATCCCCTCTACAAAAAATATGGTATCTCACGCATTGTTGTTTCCACTTACCAGGCGGTAACAGGAACCGGAATGAGAGCAGTTGAACAACTGATGAACGAACGTAAGAATATCAAGTCAGAGCCCGTATATCCATTTCCTATTGACCTTAACGTGATTCCTCACATTGCGGATTTCAATGAAGAAGGGTACACCAAGGAGGAAATGAAAATGAAGGAAGAGACTCAAAAGATATTTGATGATAAAAAAGTGAAGGTTACCGCTACCTGCGTTCGTATTCCGGTTGTAGGCGGGCATAGCGAATCAGTGAATGTGGAGTTCAAAAAAGATTTTAAGATTGAGGATGTTCGCAGAATTCTTTCTGACACAAAAGGTGTTGTGCTGCAGGACGATTTCAGAAGTAATAAATATCCCATGCCGCTTTATGTACAGGGCAAGGATGATGTTTTCGTAGGGCGCATACGCAGGGACCATTCGCAGGCAAAAACACTAAACCTCTGGATCGTTGCCGATAATCTTCGTAAAGGCGCTGCTACAAACGCAGTGCAGATCGCTGAATACATGGTTGCCAAAAAATTTATTTTGTAAATAGTTACTTTCCAAATACTTACACAGCCAAGCCGACATTTTGTCAGCATGGCTGTTTTCATTATCTTCGCTCTCATTTTACCTCTCCACGTCCGATAAACCGTGGCACCTCTCTCCTTGAGGAGAGGAGTGAGGCAGGATAAATAATATGCACCACGAAGACCCAAATAAAGTGATTGATGAGTTCAGGCAGGGAGAAGCATTGACCTTAATCTCCCTTCCTCGATCCGCCCAAGCACTTCGCGAAAGCGAGTTGGCGGGTGGACGGACTAAACGATTCTTTCTCGAAAGCTACGGCTGCGCCATGAACTTTTCTGACAGCGAGATTGTAGCGTCCATACTGGTCGGCAAAGGGTATTCTACCACCACTGATTTTCATGAAGCAGATATTATCCTGCTGAATACCTGCGCTATCCGCGATAATGCCGAACAGCGTGTGCGTGGACGTTTGAAAGAATACAACATTGCCAAACGGAAAAATCCGAAGCTGATGATCGGGATTTTGGGTTGCATGGCGGAGCGTTTGAAATCGAAACTTTTAGAAGAAGAAAAAATTGTGGACATTGTAGTTGGACCGGATGCGTACCGCGACCTGCCGAATTTGATCGAGAGTGTTGAGGGCGGACAAAAAGCAGTGAATGTGTTGCTTTCACTGGAAGAAACATACGCGGATATCAGTCCGGTGCGTTTAGGCGGCAACGGAGTTACCGCTTTTATCAGCATTACCCGCGGATGCGATAATATGTGTTCGTTCTGCGTGGTACCGTTTACGAGAGGAAGAGAAAGAAGCCGAGATCCGGAAAGTATTGTGCACGAAGCAAAGAATTTATTTGAACAGGGATATAGGGAGGTAACTCTACTCGGACAGAATGTGGATTCGTATAAATGGCATCCGGAACATGCTGCGAAAAAAGAAATAAATAAAGCATTACCAACCCCGACCCTAAAGGGAGAAAACAATTCCCATGCCTCCCTTCGGGGAATGGGGGTAAGTGATATTGTTTCTTTTGCACATTTACTTGAGATGGTCGCTTTGGTCTCTCCCGATCTCAGAGTGCGTTTCTCCACTTCCAATCCACAGGACATGACCGATGATGTGCTCCACATCATCGCTAAGCATGAGAACATCTGCAACTATGTTCACTTGCCTGTACAGAGCGGAAACACTGAAATGCTCGCCCGCATGAATCGCGGATACTCAAGAGAAAAATATTTGGAAAGAATCGCGGCCATAAACAGAATAATTCCTGATTGTGGAATTTCTACAGACATCATCACCGGTTTTTGCGGAGAAACAGAAAAGGAACACATGGATACGCTCTCCCTGATGAATGAAGTGAAGTTTGATTTTGCATATATGTTTGCCTATTCCGAGAGACCGGGAACGCTGGCAGAAAAAAAATATAAGGACGATATTCCTGAAGAACTGAAAAAATCCCGCCTGCAGGAGGTGATTGCTTTGCAGCAACAACATTCATCCGAAAGGACTAAGCAGGGAATTGGGAAGGTGCACCGGGTGCTGGTGGAGGGGATTTCAAAGAAATCCAAGGATAGAGTTTACGGTAGAAACTCGCAAAATACAGTTGTTGTGTTTACCCCGCCCCTAAAGGGTGAAGGCATTGACACCCCCCTTCAGGGGTTGGGGGCCTGGAAAGGACAATATGTGAATGTGCTGGCAGAAGAATGTACGCTGGCTACTTTGATAGGGGAAGTTATCTCGTAAATTTTAAATGAGAAGCAATAAAATACAGAATTACGAACATGCGAACATTCGAATGACGAATGACGAAGGAAAAACAGTTCGATTGTTTGATTGTTCGGTTGTTCGAATGTTCGTCCTTACGCTGTTTTTCCTTTTCTTTTCTTTCTTTGCTTCGGCTCAGCAATCTAAAATTGATTCCCTCCTCTCCCTCCTCAAAAAAGACAAAGAGGATACCAACAAAGTAAACCATCTCAACGCCATCAGTCAGGAATATATAATCATCAGAGAACACGACACGGGCTTAAAATATGGAAACCAAGCCCTCGCTCTCTGCGACCAACTTCTTTCTTCCGAAAAAATCCTTAATCCTAAACCTGTGGTGAGCGGATCCGAATCCTCCTTAATCCTAAACAAAAAATCTGTTTCTTACAACAACATCGGACTTATTTATAAGAATCAGGACAATTACCCCGATGCCCTGAAAAATCACTTTGCTTCTTTAAAAATAAGAGAAGAAATAGGGAATAAAAAAGGAATCGCTATGTCTTATAACAATATCGGAATTATTTATTTGAATCAGGGCAACTACTCTGATGCCCTGAAAAATTTCTTTGCTTCTTTAAAAATAAAAGAGGAAATAGGAGATAAAAAAGGAGCCGCTTCTTCTTACAACAATATCGGACTTATTTATAAGAATCAGGGTAACTACCCCGATGCCCTGAAAAATTTCTTTACTTCTTTGCAAATAGAAGAAGAAATAGGAAATAAATCAGGAATCGCTATGTCTTACAACAACATTGGAATTATTTATTTGAATCAGGGCAACTACTCTGATGCCCTGAAAAATTTCTTTGCTTCTTTAAAAATAAGAGAAGAAATAGGAGATAAATTAGGAATTGCTATGTCTTACAACAACATCGGACTTATTTATTTGGATCAGGGCAATTACCCCGATGCCCTGAAAAATTTCTTTGCTTCTTTGAAAATAAAAGAGGAAATAGGAGATAAAAAAGGAATCGTTGCTTCTTACAACAACATCGGCAGTATTTTCACCGCGCAAAAAAAGTTCAAAGAAGCGGAGCAGCATCTTAGTAAAGCAAGAGACCTTGCCCAAGAACTGGGGCATAAAATATATTTGAGAGATGCTTACAAGGGACTATCGGAATTAGACAGCGCAATGGGAAATTATAAATCAGAAATTATAAATTATAAACTGTATATTTTTTACCGTGATAGTTTAGACAATGATGAAACAAGAAAGACAACCATACAACAAAGCATGACTTACGAGTTTGAAAAGAAAGAAGCCGCAACAAAATCTGAGCAGGATAAAAAGGATCTCTTGGCAGCGGAGGAAAGCAGGAGAGAAAAAGTAATCAGGTATTCGGTAAGCGGTGGGTTGCTCTTAGTGATAGTATTTTCCGGCTTTATTTTCCGATCACTGCACACAACGCGCAAACAAAAAAATATTATTGAAGTTCAGAAAACGGAAGTAGAGAAAGCTATGTATGTTATTAAAGAGCAGAAACAAATTGTAGAAGAAAAAAGTAAAGAAATTACCGACAGCATTGTGTATGCAAAGCGCATTCAGTATGCGCTGCTGGCTTCCGATTCCTACCTGAAAAAACATCTTGCCAAGGATTATTTTGTGCTTTTCAAGCCAAAGGATATTGTTTCCGGAGATTTCTATTGGGCAACTAAAAAAGGCAACAAATTCTATCTTGCCGTATGTGATTCCACGGGTCATGGCGTTCCGGGCGCTTTTATGTGTTTGCTGAATATTTCCTTTTTGAATGAAGCCATCAATGAGAAACAAATAGAACACCCCAACGAAATTTTCAACTATGTAAGAAAACGGCTGATACAAAATATTTCGCAGGATGGCGCTCAGGATGGAATGGATGGCATTCTGGTTTGTTTTGATAAGGACAACAATTCCATTACCTATGCTGCGGCAAATAACGCTCCCGTTCTTATTGGAAATAATGAACCGCAGCATCTTGATCTGGATAAAATGCCCATAGGAAAAGGAGAGAAGCAGGATTCATTCACCATTCATCCGATCTCATTTACTCAGGGAGATATGCTTTATCTTTACACCGATGGTTATGCCGACCAGTTTGGCGGACCGAAAGGAAAAAAATTCAAATACAAACAATTAGAAGAAAAATTGTTGGCAATAAATGACAAACCAATGAATGAGCAGAAAAATATTCTTGAAAAAACATTTGAGGAGTGGAAAGGGAATCTGGAACAGGTGGATGATGTGCTGGTGATTGGAATAAAAATTTAAAAACAATTGCCACGACCTTCATATAGTATCAATTTATTAATCCACGATCTGAGGGTTGTGGCTGCTAAAAATACAAGAGCATGAATATTCAAGACATAAAAAACCGCTTCGCAATCATCGGTAACTCGCCACTGATTGAACGCGCTATTGACATTGCCATGCAAGTAGCGCCAACCGATTTGAGCGTGCTCATCACAGGAGAGAGTGGTACAGGAAAGGAGGTATTCCCCAAGATTATTCACCAGATGAGCGCGCGCAAACACGGTCCCTATATTGCCGTAAACTGTGGCGCCATTCCCGAAGGGACGATTGATTCGGAATTGTTCGGACACGAGAAAGGTTCGTTCACCGGAGCGCACGAAGCCCGCAAAGGATATTTTGAAGTGGCTGATGGCGGAACAATTTTCATGGATGAAGTGGCAGAAATGCCTCTTGCCACGCAGGCCAGATTACTGCGGGTACTGGAAACAGGAGAGTTTATTAAAGTAGGCTCCTCAAAATCCCAGAAGACAAATGTACGCGTGGTGGCTGCAACGAATGTGAATTTGCAGGAGGCGATTGCGAGAGGAAAATTTCGCGAGGACGTGTATTACCGTCTTAACACTGTTCCAGTCATTGTGCCGTCTCTTCGCGACCGAAAAGATGATATTCCTTTGCTGTTCCGGAAATTTGCTGCTGACTTTGCCTCCAAATACAGGATGCCCTCCGTGAAATTGAATCAGGAAGCGGAAAAATTACTGACAGATTATTATTGGCAGGGGAATGTGCGCCAGTTAAAAAATATTACTGAGCAGATTTCCATCATTGAGAAAACGCGCGACATCCACGCAGATACTTTGCAGAAATACCTTCCGGAAAACTCCGCTTCAAAATTACCAATGCTCTTCAAAGGAGAAAATTCGGGTGAACTTTCAGAAAGGGATCTGCTCTACAAAGTGTTGTTTGATATGCGCAAAGATGTGGGGGATCTGAAAAGAATTGTTTTTGGAATTTTGCAGGGAACGGGAGACGGGAGGCGAGAGATGAGGGAATACCCCCCCCCTGAATTCCATGAAAAAGAAAGAGCAGAAGATGAAAAATCAGGCAGGGAAGGAGTTACCCCGCCCCTGGTCCTTCGTCCTTCGTCCCCTTTATCGTCCGAACATATTCAGGCCCACGAAGAGGTGCAAGAACCGCTTTCCATTGAGGACAAAGAAATTGAAATGATCAAAAACGCCCTTCAGAAATACAAAGGAAGGCGTAATAGAGCAGCAAAGGAACTTGGCATATCTGAGCGCACTCTTTACCGGAAGATAACGAGATACGGATTGGAGGAGTAGGGACCTCAAAACCCCCTCTAAATCTCCCCCGAAAGGGGAGACTTGCAGTATTAATGAGCACTCTCAGGGCTGAAGAAGTCTTTCAGGTAAAAAGGTTCAAAGTAAGCTACATCTTCAAACTTCTTTTCAGAGAATAATTTTTCTGCAAGAGGGATCATGAATTGCGCGGATGGATTGATGTCATCAGTGAAAATTGTGTTCGGATGAGAGATTATTGATTTGCATTTTGCAGCGCCATCCCCAAAAAAAATTATTTTATGTTCTTGCAATAAATCCGAAAAGGAATTTTCATTAATAATATCCGCAGAAGTTTTTTTGATCTCGTTCAGTTGCTCATCGTAAACAGCGCAATACACTTCCATTCTCCGGGCATCGATCATGGGGCAGAGGAGTATTGCCCCACCCCCTTCCCGAGCTTCGCTCCCAACCTTCGCTTCCAGCTCGGTTGTCCTCAAGGGAGGGAGGCTTTCCAAATCAAGAATCTTTTTTATTTCAGCAACAACGGAATTAATGTCATTTAAAATCTCATCGTTTGAAAATCGAAGCACACTGAATCTCTTATCTCCTATGATTTCTTCTCTATGTCTATCGGCTTCTTGTTGGAATTGATGAATTTCTCCGTCTAACTCAATCGCCAATTGCTTTTCTAAACAAACAAAATCGCATATGAATTTATCAATCGCGTGTTGTCTTCTGATTTTATACCCCGTTTTATTGGCTCGTAATTTTTCCCAAAGTAGTTCTTCTGCTGGCGTTGGATTTTTTCTCATTTCTCTGCTACGTTGTTTTAATCCTTGCCAAATATTCATTTCAGCTGTGTGATAGACAGGGCTGTTCCCCTCTCCCTGAGGAGAGGGGTTGGGGGAGAGGCGAAGTGCGGCAACTCTTTTTTGAATTGCACCAACAGTCATTCCTTCTAATGAGTTTATCGCGATCAAAGGTTTATCCAATGCATAACACAAGCCTTTTGCTACAGAAACACCAATTCGTAATCCGGTGAATGAGCCAGGTCCCTTGCTTACGGCCACAGCATCGATATCCTGCAACCGGGTATTTGATTGTTTACAAACATCTTCAATGTAAAGGGTGAGGTTCTCCGCATGGGAATATTGCTCGTCAACAGATTCTTTCAGAGCCAGCACTGTGCCATTTTTTCCAAGTGCAACGGAGCAGGCTTTGGTGGAAGTTTCAAGGCAGAGAATCATTTGTCATGGGTTCCGTCATTGCGAGGGCGTTTCGACCGAAGCAATCTCACAGACAGATGGCTGAGATTGCTTCGCCTCCAAGCAGGCCCGCAATGACGATTGTTATTCTTTCTTCCAACTATTCGCTATATCCGTCTTATCTGCTTTTTTAACCTCCATTCCATTTTTCAAAATTTTTGCAACAGCATTGTAAGGACCGTTCACGATCTCATCGTCTTCTTTCAAACCTTCGGTGATCTCAATGGCGGTGTTATCCTGAATGCCGGTTTTTACTTTTTGCAGTTTTACTTTTCCGTCTGCATATATGAATACACATTCTTGTGGCTTAATATCTTTCATGCTGTTCATTTCAATTTTTTCCTTTTTCTCATCAACTGCTTTAGTATTATAGTCATCCATATCCTCCTTCTCTTTGTCAGATTTCATAGCAGAATCGCTTCGGGTTGTTACCGCCTGTATGGGGAGAGAAAGAACATTTTTTGCCTTCTTGGTGTGAATATCAACGGTTGCAGACATTCCCGGCCGGAAAGGCGATAAGTTTGGGTTTTGTGCATTCATAAGGTCTTTGTAGGAATCCTGTAGAATTCGGATTTTGACGGTGAAGTTAGTTACCTGATCAGCCATTACTCCTGAAGTATTTGCCGAGTTGGCAATTTCGGTTATGATGCCTTTGAACTTTCGCTCCATATAAGCGTCCACCTGTATGTCGGCTGTATCGCTTAGGTGAACGCGAACGATGTCATTTTCATTTACATCTACACTCACTTCCATTTCATTCAGGTTTGCCAGAATCATGATCTCGGATCCTTCCATCATGCTTGTCCCCACCACACGCTCTCCCTTTTCTTTGCTCAGCTTTGAAACGGTTCCGCTCACGGCCGCGAAGATCGAGGTCTTGTTAAGGTTCTCTGTTGCTTCTTTCATGCCGGCTTGGGCGCTGTTCACATTGAATATGGAAGATTTCACTCCTTCCTCAGCGGATTCAACCTGGGCTTTTGCGGATTCATACGAAGCTTTAGAATTATCGAATTCCGCCTGTGAAACAGCGCCCTGGTCAAACAGTTTTTTGCTTCTGTTAAAAGCAGCCTCGGCATTTGCGAACTGTGCCTTTACCTGGGCAAGCTGAGCCTTTGCATTTTCAATGTTTGACTGGGAGGAACTTACCGCTGCATTGGCGCGGTCAACTGCAGACTGGTAAATCTCCGGTTTTATTTTTACCAGCAGGTCGCCCTTATTTACATGATCTCCTTCCTTTACCATTAACTCCACAATTTCTCCCGATACATCCGAACTGATCTTCAGTTGAACCTCCGGCTGGATCTTTCCGTTGGCGGAAACTGTTTCAATGATCGTTCTGCGCTGAACATTTTCTGTAGTAATTTCAACGGATCCGCTGTTAGAGCAGCTTTTAATTCCAAGAATCGTAGCGATAACAAGGATCCCGCATCCGATTAATAGCAATGGTTTTTTCATGGTTGGTGCTCTTATTATTTCTTATTGTAACGTAAGTCAGAGCGTAATAGGTTTCCCCTGATAAAAATCCAGCACCTTCAGTTTAAACACATAATCGTATTTCGCCTGGAGCATATCGGATTTTGCTTTTGTAAGTTTATTCTTGGCATCGCTGTAATCTGTTGCCGTTATAGCGCCTACATTATATTTTTGATCGGTGTATTTAAACGATTCCTCCATTGCCGCCACCGCTTTTCTGGAAGCCTGGAATTTTTTCAGAGAGGAAGCCGCATCGTTAAATGCCTGTTGGATGGTTTTACGCAGGTTGTCTTTTTGCAGTTGCAAGGTAAGCTGTGCGTTCTCTCTGGATATCTTAGCACGGGAAATTGCCGAATAAGTTTGCAGGTTGTTGAAAATAGGAAGTGTAAGATAAAATCCAACGCTTCGGTTCAGATTCTGGTCTATCTGATCATTGAAAGGAGAGTTCCCATATACAAGGTCAGAAAATTGAGGAGAAAGTACTGTGTCGCCTGCTGAAGTTAAATCTCCATTGGGCGCATAACCAAGATAAGATGGGACATTGGTGGGATATTTACTTAATGATGAGTACCCGGTACCATACGATGCGCTAAGAGAAAGCCGTGGAAACATTCCCGCTCTTGCAATAACAATGCTCTTTTCAGAACTTTTTAATTTGAATTCTGCGCTTTTTATTTCAGGCTGACGGATTAGTGCAAGGTCATAGATATGTCCGGATGTATTATTTAAAAGGACTTCAACCGGAGGAGCAATATCGGGTTTTGCAATCGTAAAATTCGCAGCCGTATCTAAGTTGATCATCTGCATCAGGTTCAACGAGGAAAAGGAAAGGCTATTCTCCGCGTTCACCACATTTACTTCTTCCATGGCCATCTGAGCTTCCATGTCGAATAAATTTCCTTTGGGAAGATTTCCAGCATCCACCAGTTTGCGTGTTCTGTCTGCTTGCAGTTTTGTGATCTCTGACTGACTGCGGGCTATTTCAAGTAATTCCTGTGCGAACAGAATTTGCAGATAAGCGGAAGCAATATTTAGAGAAACATCGTTCTGCATTTTCAACACATCCTGTTGTGCCGCCAACAAGTCGTAGCTACTTTGTTTGATGGAATTAAGATTTTGAAAACCTCCAAATAGTGTTACGCTGGCACTGAGGGAGAAATTCTGAGACAAAGACCAATCCCCTGTAATAAATTCATTGCTGAAGGGATCAATTTTTTTTCCGTTGTTATAAGAATGGGAAATACTGCCGCTCAGGCTGGGAAAAAATTGCGCTTTATTCTGAAGATGTGTTATTGCAGCAATCCGCTGGTTAAGGATGTTCTGCTTTATCTGGATATTATTTTTGAGCGCAAACTCAATGCATTGCTGCAAGGACCAGGGCTTTTCTTTTTCCTGAGAGAAAAGAACTGCTGGGGTAAGAATGCAGCAAAAAAAAAGTAAAATTCTCATAGCTATTCAATAGGGAAGCAAATATACAAAATGCACTTTTATCGCCTCATCCCAACCTTCTCCAAAGGAAAAAGGGTTCTGTATTTTGTTATACACCCTGGCTTTGTATATAATAAAAAAACCCGCTCAGTTATCCCGGTAATCGGGAGGAATGCAATAGATTTCCCGATAGGCGGAAATACAGGAAATAAAAAACCCCGTTCAGATATTTTCCAAACGGGGTTTGCTTAAAGAGCGAAATACTTATTTTTTATCTCTGACCAAAGTAAGATATCCTTTGTACGTATTGCCGGCAATTTCAATCAGGTAATAATAGGTGCCGTCTTTTGCTTTTGTGTTGCTTTTGGTTTTTCCGTCCCAGCAAACATTGCCGCCTGTTGATTCGAAGAGCTTGATGCCCCATCGGTCATAGATTTCCATGGTCAAGCATTTTTCCAGTTCGGCAGCATTAGGTCCACCGACTATCGGCTTGAAACAATCGTTGAGGTTGTCACCGTTTGGGGTGAACACATTGGTGGGCTTCACGGTGATAAATGTATTGATATCACCGATCACTATCGGAGTAACAAGTGTATCGCGACAAGCAGCGTTTGAAGCAATAAGCATTACAGTGTAAACTCCGTTATAAGGGAACACATGTGGAGGAGGGTTTTGCAGGGTAGAAGTGGATCCGTCACCAAAATCCCAGAACCAGCTTGTTGAAAACAGGCTCGATTCTGAAAACAAAGCGCTAATTCCTTCACAAGTAAGTGAAAGCGTGTAATTGAAAATTGCTTGTGGCTCAGCACCGATCCCCAAATTTATTACATCCGTATTCTTGCATCCGCTGGAAGTTGTATACGTTAATGTATATGTTGCAGGTGTTGTAAAAGGACCTACAGTTGGATTTGCAATAGTCGAATTGTTCAGATTGGCTGGAGGAGACCATGAGTATGTACCTCCCGAAGGTGTTCCGGAACCATTTAATTGAACCGTGTTTCCCATACATGCTGAAACATCAGCTCCGGCATTCACCACCGGTGCAGGCTGTATTGTAATTACCACGGGAGTTGAAGCTGCTGTACATCCTGCCTGCGAAACAACATTAAACGTAACTGTATATGTTCCGGGCGAATAAGTTATCGGAGGCGGAGTTAGGGAAGTGGACGAAGAAGGCGACCCTCCGGGGAAAGACCAGGAGTACGAACTGATAGTACCGCCCGTTATAGTTGTTAAACCCGTAAAGTTTGCACTGGTGCAACCTGTTGTGTAAGTTAAGGCGGCAGTAATTACGGTAGGCTCCAATACAAAGTTTACAAAATAACCACAACCTGAAGGAGGATTTACGTAAACACTGATAGTATCAATAATTTGCGGATTAACAGTAACACTTTGAGTGGATTGCCCGGTAGGAATCCATGAATAGGTTGCACCGGGTTCCAAAGGAGCGACCACCACCACAGAATTTGCACTCACACAAAACTGAGAGGAAGTGGTTGTGCCGCATGAAAAATCGAGATATGTGTATCCAAAGTGTCCGCATAAGGAACAATCACCGGTAGTACATGTTATAGTTACCAGATTGTTTAAATAGGCA
>SCSP01000161.1 GCA_004297845.1 Bacteroidota bacterium
CAGATATCATCGGCACACTTTGTATCATAAAATGAACATGATTTTCATCTGCTCCAATCTCTATAAAATGTATTTCAAACCTCTGCTCAATATTTCGACAAACATCAACCAAACTCTTTTCTACTGCCTCAGACAAAATACTTCTCCTATATTTTATAGGACAAACCAAATGATATAGTAATAAGCTTTTATTATGACGCTTGTAAATATGTTCACTCACTCAACAAATATACTAAACACCAACAGCCACCCCGCAGTAGAACTGCGAGGAATTCGCTCGATTAAAGTTAGTATTAATGGTTATGTGCAAACACATGAGACAGTGAAGCGATGTTAATTCCGCTACTGCGCCAGTGCGCAAAACATTGGCAGCATCTTTGAAGATTAAAATTACTGGTTCACTTGGCATACTTATAAAAACCAAACAAAAGGGCACCATCCTCAACTTAGCACACTGCTGAAAAAATTGAAACTCAACGGCTTAAGAATTTCCAAAGAAGTTGAAGCAGGGATATTGGAAATGGCAGGAGAACTTTAACGCTTATTTGCCTTTACTTCCCCACCTATAAGTCTTAATTTCCAATCCGCACAAATCCAGCGCCCGGTCTATCACGGTGGAGGCAAGTTGTTCAAAATCCTTCGGCTTGCTGTAAAAGGAAGGAGAAGCCGGACAAATAATTCCTCCTGCTTCTGTGATGGTTTTCATGTTGTTGATGTGAATCAAACTGAACGGAGTATCACGGGGAATAAGAATTAATTTTTTTCTTTCTTTGAGTATAACATCCGCAGCGCGGGTAATCAGGTCGTTTGAAACACCGCTTGCAATCCTTGCCATTGTCCCCATGGAGCAGGGGCAGACGATCATTGTTCTGAAATCCGATGAGCCAGATGCGAAGGGCGCATGAAAATCAGCTTTTCCATAAATCAGGAATTTCTTTCCCCCTCTCTTGAGGAGAGGGGCCAGGGGAGAGGTGGGCAGTTCGCACTCCCATACCTGCTTCGCGTTATCACTCATCACAATCCCCACAGAATCTACCTGCCCTTTCAGCACAGCCAGCTTTCCCAAGAGCACTTTTGCATAAATAGATCCGCTTGCGCCTGTGATGCCTACTATTATTTTGTGTTTACTCATTCTTCAGTAATAACACTTCAATATATTATGCACGTCATTGCAAGACCCGATGCCCTGATCGGGGCGAAGCAATTTCCAAAATATCGAAAAGATTGCTTCGGTCGCAAGGTCTCCCTCGCAATGACGTTTTAGTTCAAACCTTCTGCACCTGTTTAACTATTCTCATACATTTAAGTGAAAGGTCAGTAAATATCAGCTTCCCACTCCCGTTTCTTTCAATATGAATGATCGCTTCATTCAGTTCATCAGATAATCCCTTACAGAGATTTCCGTCCAACCTTGTGGAAAGTTTCTGTACGAAATCCAACTCTTCGCCATCTACGCGTAGCAATTTTTTGTCTCCATACATTCCCGCCAGGCACTCCCGAATAATGTTCAGCCCGTACAACAAAAATGCTTTTTGATTTTCGCGCCCTACCTTTACATTTGCAATTTCTTCCGCCCAGGAAATAATGCCGACAACATCCGCCTTGAACACCCTTCTCATCCATTCCCTGAATTTCTGCAGGTGCAGGTTTTCTTTCTGGTTTTCCCCGATCAGTTTAAGGGCAGCGTTGTAATTACCGTCAGCCAGATAGGCTATTCGGGCAGCATCAGCGGCAGAAAGCTGACTTTTCTCTATCAGTATTTTTTTGATGTCTTCATCGGCAATGCGATTCACTTTTATCAGTTGAGTACGGGAATAAATCGTACGCAATAATGCATCTTCGTTCTCTGAAACAAGAATGAAAAGTGTTTTATCGGGTGGTTCTTCCAGTATTTTGAGCAATTTATTCGCGGCTGCGATGTTCATCTTTTCCGGCATCCAGATAATCATCACCTTGAATTCTCCTTCATATGTAGTCAGGGAAAGCTTGCGAAGTATCTCCCCGCTTTCTTCCACACCAATAATAGGTTGCTTGTTCTCTGCATCCAGATGCGAGAACCAGTCGGATAAATTCAAATATGGATTTTGCAGAAAAGATTCGCGCCATTCAGTCACCACATCGGTGCTTTTTTCAGATTCATGTTTTTTGATGGCAATGGGATAAACAAAATGTACGTCAGGATGTACCAGCTTGCCGATTTTTGTGCAGGAGGCGCACATGCCACAGGCATCGCCTCCCCTGCGCGTTTTGCAAAGAATGTATTGTGTGTAGGCCACAGCCAGCGCCAGCGCCCCGCTTCCTTCCGCTCCGAGGAATAACTGAGCATGGCTCACGCGGTTTTCCTGTACCGAACGAACGAGGCGTTTTTTAACTTCCAAGTGGCCAATTATATCCTTGAAAAGCATAGTCCAAATATAGCCACAGATTTCACTGATTCACACAGAAAAATTCATTTGTTTCATAATACTAATCTTCTACTTTTGTGGCACATCTAATTTGTAATATTCGTAACCCATGAAGACAATAGATAATGTCAATTTCAAAGACAGGCGAGCGATCATCCGTGTGGATTTCAATGTTCCTCTGGATGAAAAATTTAATGTAACGGACGATACACGCATCCGAGCCGCCATTCCCACCATTCAAAAAATCCTGAGCGATGGGGGAAGTGCCGTACTGATGTCTCATCTGGGAAGGCCGAAAGGAGGATACGAAGAAAAATTCTCCCTCAAACACATTGTAACAACGGTGGAAAAACTTTTGAGCGTCCCTGTAAAATTTGCATCAGACAGTGTTGGTGATAATGTAAAGAACCTTGCTTTGGAACTGAAAGCAGGAGAAGTACTTTTGTTGGAAAATTTACGTTTTCATAAACAGGAAACTACGGGAACAGAATCTTTTGCTCAGGAACTGGCATCGCTCGGGGATATATATGTAAATGATGCATTTGGAACAGCTCACCGAGCGCATGCCTCTACAACGATCATTGCAAAGTTTTTTCCTAAAAATAAATGTTTTGGGTATGTGATGGCGGGGGAGCTTGTCAGCATCCACAAAGTTCTTACGAGCGCTGAAAAACCATTCACGGCTATTATGGGAGGAGCGAAGGTGTCAGGAAAGATACTGATCATTGAAAAGCTTTTAGATAAGATCGACAACCTCCTTATAGGAGGAGGCATGGCCTATACATTTATTAAAGCTCAAGGAGGAAAAATCGGAAGTTCTCTTGTGGAAGAAGATAAAATAGACATTGCTTTAAAGATATTGAGCGATGCAAAAGCAAAGAGCGTGAATATTTATATTCCGGTTGATACGATCGCAGGAGATGGGTTTTCAAACGATGCAAAAAAACAAATATGCGACATCCACAAAATTCCGGACGGATGGATAGGACTAGATATTGGTCCGGCAACAGAAAACATTTACAAGAACATTATCCTAAAGTCAAAAACTATTTTGTGGAACGGTCCCATGGGAGTTTTTGAGATGAGCAGTTTTGAACATGGAACACAAGCTGTGGCATTGGCCGTGGCAGAAGCAACCGGAAAGGGGTCTTACACACTGATTGGAGGAGGCGATTCCGTAGCTGCGATCAATAAATACAAACTTGCTGATAAAGTGAGTTACGTTTCTACCGGTGGAGGCGCATTGCTTAAATATATTGAGAGCGGAACTCTGCCCGGAGTGGAGGCGATTGAGAAGTGATATGTCATTGCGGATCCGGATACGTTGATCAGGACAAAGCAATCTTTCAAAAAATTTTCATTCTATTTTTTCATCAACTCTCCCAATTTACTCTCCCTTAATCCCGGAATAATTATGGGAGCAATTTTTCCAATAGGCTCATACAGCAAAGATTTTTGTTTCACTTCCGAAGGAATGATTTGAATGTTCTTTTCAATGGCATTCAATACAAAAATGATCACACTGAGGATCAGCCCGAATTTCAGCATTCCGAAAAGACCGCCTGCCAGTTTGTTTACAAACCCGAGCGATACTGCCTTAACAAGTCTTTCAATAAGTCTTGCAATCGCATAAACTCCAATAAGTATCCCTAAAAAGAGTGTTGCAAAAGCGATCACAGGAAGATATTTTGTAGTCCATTCAAAATGTTCCCGCATATACCCTGTAAGGAAATCAGAAAACTTTATCCCACCCCAAACAGCAAGCCCCAGAGCAATGATGGATGCCGCTTCAATAATAAGTCCTTTGCTGAAGCCTTTGTAAAGACCCCAAAGGAGAGGGACAAGGAAGATGATATCTATGTAGTTCATTATCCACTAAATTACTAATCATTACGAATTTATGAATGTACGAATCAGTATTATATTTTCAGGACGTTATTCGTATTATTGACACAGATTCGTAATTTAGCAGATGATGAATTTGGAACTAGAGAAACAATGGCAACTCGTATGCAAGAAGCTCTCTTTGCAGTTTGATCAGGACCTGGATTTGCAGGGTATTTTATTTTTGATTGGAGTACAGGAGCTTGGCAAGGGCTTTAAAATATTTGCCAAGGACGAAAAATTGGCTCTGATGCATATTGCAATTTGTACTTTGTTGACTTCCTTTGGGTATTACGAATTTGCCGGACGTGATGAACAGGGATGGCCCCACTGGAATTTGAACGAAAAACTTCCTCCGCTTAAACCCATGCAACAGGAGCTTTTAGTAAAAGAAGCCATTGTAGAATATTTTAAGAACGAATCTGTATTTAATCTGAAATCTGCAACCTGAAAACTTGTAACCATTTATGTTCACGATAGATATACATACACATATTATCCCTGAAAATATTCCTGATTTAAAAAAGAAATTCGGATATGGAGGATTTATAAATATCGATCATCCCCCCGCGAAAAACGGGACAGGCAAGTCTTGCTGTGCGAGAATGATGGTAGACGACAAATTTTTTCGTGAAATAGAAGATAATTGCTGGAGCGCTGAAAAGAGAATGAAGGAATGTGATCATCATCATGTGAATGTGCAGGTGTTATCCACTATACCGGTGATGTTTTGTTATTGGGCAAAGCCGAATGATTGTTTGGAGGTTTCAATGTTTCTTAATGACCACATTGCAGGGATAGTTCGGAAATATCCTAAACGGTTCGTTGGGCTTGGAACAATTCCTTTGCAGTCTCCCGAACTAGCTATAAAAGAATTGGAACGGTGCAAAAAAATTGGACTTGCTGGAGTGCAGATAGGCTCGCATGTGAACGAATGGAATTTAAGCGCCCCTGAATTGTTCCCTGTTTTCCAAGCCTGTGCAGCAATGAACATGGCCGTATTTGTGCATCCCTGGGAAATGATGGGACAGGAAAAAATGCAGAAGTACTGGCTGCCCTGGCTGGTAGGCATGCCTGCTGAAACTTCTTTAGCAATTTGTTCGATGATATTTGGGGGGGTGCTGGAGCGTTTACCAAAACTTCGTGTAGCGTTCGCACATGGAGGGGGTTCTTTCCCGGCTACCATTGGCAGAATTGAACATGGTTTTGATTCCCGACCAGACCTTGTGGCGGTTGATAATAAAATAAATCCAAGAAAATATTTAGGAAAATTCTGGCTGGATTCTCTTACGCACGATACCGCCATGCTGGATTATATCGTAAAACTGGTGGGCGCGAACCGTGTGGCATTGGGCAGCGATTATCCTTTTCCGCTCGGAGAAAATGAGCCCGGTAAACTTATTAACTCGATGGATTTCAACAATGAAGTGAAAGAAAAATTGCTTCATGTTTCCGCGCTGGAGTGGTTGGGAATGAAGAAAGAAAAATTTGTGGATTGATCTTAAATCTCCTCCGCCTGTTGAATAGTTAAATTCACCAGCGCTTTTTCATCACCGGCACCGTTGAGCAAGGCTCTCCGTACATAATACTTTTTGCAACAGGAGTGAGGATACGAGTAAGTTCCACATAGGCAGATTCAGGAACGGGGAGATTTCCGCAGCCTTTTATCACTACTTTTTTATTTCTGAAATCTTCGGGATTTATTTTTGAAAGGGCTTGAGTAAAGAGAACCGTTTCCAAAGTTTTCAGATCTCCGAAAACAACATTTTTTGCAAAAGGCTGAATGGAAGTTGATAACAGCATATAAGCCCAGGTAGGAACTATCGCATCGGCAGAACAGGTAATGGCTACAAACTTGTCCTTGTATTTATTCCAGTCTGCATTTTTTACAAACTCCCTGAAATCTTTTTCTTTAAGGATTAAACCCTCGAATAAATGTTCTTTAATATCCAATAACACTCGCTCTCCCTTCGGATAATAATCCTCCAGGTTGATCTCCAACAGATCACTCTCTGCAACTTTATTTCTGATTTCTTCCATTTCTATGTTTGTAGTGGGTAGTGAGTATTGGGTATTGGGATTTTCCCTCTACCCACTACTCTATACGCTGTACTCTTTTTACATGAACCCCAATTCCACCTGCGCCACTTCACTCATCATTTCTTTTGTCCAGGGAGGTTCAAAGGTCAGTTTAACTTTTGCGGTTTTTATTCCATCGATTTTTTTTAATTTTTCTTCTACCTCAACAGGCAATGATTCCGCGACAGGACAAGAGGGAGAAGTCAGCGTCATGCTAACGATCAGGTTATTCTCATGGTCGAGATCAATACCGTAGATTAACCCAAGCTCCCAGATGTCAACAGGTATTTCAGGATCGAAACACGTTTTTATCATGTCGATTACGTGCTGCGAAAGCACTGCATTTTGTGTTGTAATTATTGCGCTCATACTTTTGCTTTATAGGCTAATGCGTCTAATTTCATTTGTTTGATCATGTTAACCAATCCGTTCGCGCGGGTTGGGGAGAGGTGCTCCTTCAACCCGGTCTTCTCCACAAAATCCATTTTAGCGTCAAGAATTTCATCCGGACTATGCTCGTTTAAAACCCGCATAACCATTGCAATCAGCCCTTTTGTAATTATTGCATCGCTGTCTGCAGAAAAAAAAATTTTCCCTTCTTTCATTTCAGAATGTAGCCATACTTTACTCTGGCATCCTTTTATCAGTCTTTCGTCAGTCTTATATCTTTCAGCTATCACCGGCAATGATTTCCCCATTTCAATGATGTGTTCGTACTTTCCCATCCAATCCTCGAATAGGGAGAACTCCTCAATAATTTCTGTTTCTATTTCTTGAATGTTCATATTTCGTAATCCCGAAGCGGGACTCTTCGCAATAATGTTATTATTTTAACATTTCTTTTGCCTTTATAATTCCTTTTACCAGTTTGTTAATTTCTTCTTTTGTATTATAAAATGCAAGGGAAACGCGCACGGTTCCTTTAAGTCCAAACTTATCCATGATCGGTTGTGTGCAATGATGGCCCGTGCGGACAGCAATTCCTAATTGATCGAGAATTATTCCCATATCGTAGGGGTGAATTCCATGGATCACGAATGAAATTACGCTTGCCTTATTTTTTGCTGTGCCGATAATTTTCAATCCCTCAATCGCGGAAAGTTTTTTAGTTGCATATTCAAGAAGTTCATGTTCATAAACAGAAATGTTTTCTAAACCAATTTCATTTACATAATCAATCGCAGCCGCAAGACCAATTCCACCTTCAATATTAGGAGTGCCTGCTTCAAAGCGCAGGGGAATGTCGGCATATTCTGTTTTTGCGAATGAAACGGTTTTAATGGTTCCGCCTCCTACCTGGTAGTTCGGGAGTTTGCGCAGCCATTGTTCTTTTCCATAGAGAATCCCAACTCCTGTTGGACCATATACTTTGTGTCCGCTGAAGCAATAGAAATCTGTGTCTAAATCCTGCACATTGATTCTCATGTGAGGGATTGCTTGCGCTCCATCAACAAGTACAGGAATATTTTTTGCATGCGCGATAGAAATAATTTCTTTTACCGGATTGATAGTTCCCAGTGTGTTTGAAACGTGAGTAATGGAAATTAATTTTGTTTCAGAAGAAATTAATTTTTTGTATTCGTCCAATAACAATTCTCCCTTTTCATTTATAGGAATCACTTTCAGCACAGCGCTTTTTTCTTCGCATAATTGCTGCCAGGGAAGGATGTTGCTGTGGTGCTCCATTGCAGTAACAAGAATTTCGTCACCCGGCTTCAGCCATTTTCCAAATGTTGTCGCAACTAAATTGATACTCTCCGTAGTTCCGCTGGTGAAAATTATTTCGTGAGTATGTTTGGCGTTGATGTGTTTCTGAATGGTTGCTCTGGCATTTTCATATGCAGAAGTTATTTCTTGACTCAGCGTATGAACTCCTCTGTGAATATTTGCGTTCTGTTCGGAATAATATTTTGTAATGGCATCAATAACCTGTTTTGGTTTTTGAGCAGTTGCTCCGCTGTCAAGATAAATCAAAGATTTCCCATTCACCTTGCGGGAAAGAATAGGGAAATCCTTGCGGATTTTCTGAATATCGAGAGCGCTATGTTTCTCTTTGAGGTTCATTTGTATCTGTCATTTCCTCAATCTTTGACTTATTAATTCTTCCAGATAAATTTTTAGCGGCTCATTCTGAATTTTCTCAATCACATCTCCTGCAAAAGCAAAGAGCAATAGATTTCTTGCACTATCTTCACTTAATCCACGGGAACGGAGATAGAACATCGCTTCTTCATTCAATTGACCTGTGGTAGAGCCATGCGAGCATTTTACATCATCTGCATAGATTTCCAGCTGGGGCTTGGTATTGATCGCAGCAGCATCACTCAGCAGAATATTTTTAGAACTCTGGTACGCATTTGTTTTCTGTGCATCACGTTCCACAAATATCTTTCCGTTGAAAATGCCCGTGGATCTACCATCAAGAATTCCTTTATACAACTGATTGCTCCGACAATTTGGTTTGTTGTGCCGAATAAAAGTATGGTTATCAACATGATCATTTCCGTTTGTAATGAACAATCCGTTCAGGTGTGACTCGCAATTCTCCCCGTTGAGTGCAATGTTCAGGTTGTTCCTTGCCCATGCCCTTCCCAGAGTGATTGTGTTGGTGTCAAAGCGAGAGTTCTTCTCTTGTAAAACATTTATTGAAGTGATTTGGGATACCATTTTGCAATCGTTCTGCAAGCGATAAAATTGAATTTTCGAATCCTCTCCTGAAAAAATATCTGTGTGAAAATTTACGATGACATGAGAATGTAAATCAACGGAAATATTGTTCTCAATGACGCTGACGGATGAATTTTTTCCGGCCACTATCAAATGTCGGAAACTTGCAAGTATCTCCTTCTTGCCGGTGGAAATATGGAGGATCTCGATTGGAGTTTCCAATTGAACATTTTCCGGGATATAAATGAAAGCACCATCTGTCCAGAGAGCTGCATTGAGCCGCGACAGTGTGTCTCCATCATTGCGGAGATATTTTTTCAAAAACCCGGAGTGGATCAGCAATCCATCCGTAGCAAGATTGCCAACAATCACACCTTTCGGAAGCTTGGCGCTTAGCGTAGAGTCCTTATGAAGCCATCCATTGACAAAGATAAGTTTTACAGAATTTTTTTCAACAAAGAGTTTTTCAAAATCAAGAGAGAGTTTATGCGCTTCGTTATAAACGGATGTGAACTCCCCTGAAAAAACCTTCTTTACATCGGTATATTTATATTCTTCATTTTTTCTTGTCGGCAGACTGGCTTTGCAAAACGAATCAAATGCAGCTTTTCTTTTTTCTTTCAGCCATTCCGGCTCTGAAGAAAAAGTTTTAGCCAGAAGGGTTTTGAATTCTCCTTCGAGGCGTGCAGGAACAGTGGCAGAGGTATCTATCACAGCATTCATGTCTGGTCTTTTTCTTTGATCCAATCGTATCCTTTTGCTTCCAGTTCCAATGCAAGTTCTTTACCTCCGGATTTTATAATTTTTCCATTCGACAAAACATGTACAAAATCAGGAATAATATGATCCAGCAAACGCTGATAGTGCGTGATTACCACAAATGCCCGGTCTTTGGAGCGGAGTTTGTTCACCCCGTTTGCCACAATGCGTAAAGCATCAATGTCCAGGCCTGAGTCTGTTTCGTCCAGAATACAGAGCGTTGGTTCCAGCACAGCCATCTGGAAAATTTCGTTGCGCTTTTTTTCTCCTCCCGAAAATCCTTCGTTCACCGAGCGATTGGCGAGCGTACCCTGCAATTCTACCAATGCTTGCTTTTCCTTAATAAGCTTCAGAAAATCTTTTGTTTCCATGGGGGGCTGTTTGCGGTGCAGCCGTATTTCATTGATAGCAGTTTTTAAAAAATTAATATTACTCACACCCGGAATTTCAACAGGATATTGAAATGCAAGAAAAACCCCTTCGCGGGCTCTTTCCTCGGGCGACATCTCCAAAAGATTTTTTCGCCTCATCCCCGACCCCTCTCCTCGGGGAGAGGGGGGAGAAAACCAAATTTCGCCTTCGGTAACCTGGTAATTTTCTTTTCCTGCGAGCACAGAAGACAATGTGCTTTTCCCGGAGCCGTTCGGTCCCATGATGGCGTGTACTTCCCCGGCTTTTACTTCCAGATTAATCCCTTTCAGAATTTCATTTCCGGGGATGCCTGCTCTTAGATTTTTGATACTTAACATATTTTTATTTTTTTGCCGCTAATTTCACAGATTCTCGCAGATTGATTTTCTGTATTAATCGGTGTAATCTGTGGCTATCCTACACTTCCCTCCAAACTCACCGCCAGTAATTTCTGTGCCTCCACTGCAAATTCCATCGGTAACTGATTAAACACTTCACGGCAATAACCGTTCACGATCAGTCCTATTGCTTTTTCTTTATCTATTCCCCGCTGCTGACAATAAAATAATTGGTCTTCTCCAATTTTGCTTGTAGTCGCCTCGTGTTCAACAACTGCAGTTTTATCTTTAATTTCTATATACGGAAAAGTATGCGCTCCGCATTTATCGCCCATGAGGAGAGAATCACACTGAGAAAAATTACGGGCATTCTTTGCGCCTTTTGCAACGCGTACAAGTCCCCGGTAAGCATTGTTGCTGCAGCCTGCGGAAATTCCTTTGCTCACAATCGTGCTTCTTGTATTTTTTCCGATGTGCAGCATTTTAGTTCCGGTATCGGCTTGCTGATGATTGTTTGTAACGGCAACCGAATAAAATTCTCCAACCGAATTATCTCCTTTTAAAATTACGCTCGGATATTTCCATGTGATGGCAGAGCCTGTTTCCACCTGGGTCCAGGATATTTTAGAATTTTCTTCCCGGCAAATTCCCCGCTTGGTCACAAAATTATAAATCCCGCCTTTGCCGTTCTTATCACCGGGATACCAGTTTTGCACGGTGGAATATTTTACTTCCCCGTTCTTATGCGCCACAATTTCCACTACGGCCGCGTGCAGTTGGTTTTCATCGCGCCTGGGAGCGGTGCAGCCTTCCAGATAAGAAACGTACGCGCCTTCATCTGCAACGATCAATGTTCTTTCGAATTGTCCGGTACCTGCGGTGTTAATTCTGAAATAAGTAGAGAGTTCCATCGGACAGCGAACGCCTTTTGGGATGTAGCAGAAGGAACCATCGGTGAATACAGCCGAGTTAAGCGCAGCAAAATAATTATCTGAGTACGGCACCACTGATCCCATGTATTTTTTTATGAGTTCGGGATGTTCCTGCACTGCTTCGCTGAAGGAGCAGAAAATAATTCCTTTCTCGGCAAGCACTTCTTTGAAAGTTGTTTTTACGGAAACAGAATCTATCACCGCATCCACAGCGATGGTGGATTGAACCCCGCTCAAACGCTTTTGTTCTTCGAGGGAAATCCCGAGCTTTTCAAATGTTTTTAAAAGCTCCGGATCAACCTCATCCAGACTTGCCAGTTCTTTTTTCTGCTTGGGAGCTGCATAAAAAATTATATTCTGGTAATTTATTTTCGGGTATTCTAAATGCGCCCACTCATGCGGTTCCTCCATTTTCAGCCAGTGACGGTATGCTTTCAGCCGAAACTCCAGCATCCACTCCGGCTCATTTTTCTTTTTTGAAATGAAACGCACTATATCTTCCGACAAACCCATGGGGGCTGTGTCCATATCAATATCGGAAGTGAATCCGTATTTATAATCGGAGGAAATTTGTTTTTCGAGTATGTCGTTCTTTTCAGCCATGAAGCCCCTCTCTTACGTGCTTCGCCCCCAACCTGCGGTTGTCCAAAGGGGAGAAGGTTGGATGTATTTGTTTATTTAGATTCATTCCAAATACTTTTTCTGACAAAATTTTTTTGCTTATAGTTCTAATTTAAGTTCATGTAAATCAAGTTTAAATCCGGGAAGGATATCCTCTCCCGAAAGTATGCTGTCAAATCCCGTTATTATCTTTATTTCTTTGTTCGGCCTGTATACATACGCTTTTTGTTCTTCTGCTACAATAAGCCACGCAAGGCGACAACCGTTGTCGAGCCACTCCTGCATTTTTCCCTGAAGAGCTTTAATGGTATCTGTATGTGATTTTAATTCTATTACGAAATCAGGGCAGAGACGGGAGTAAGACCTTTTTTCATTTTCTGTCAACAGGTTCCAGCGTTCTTTGCGTATCCATGCCGCATCGGGGGAGAGTATCGCGTCATTTTTCAAAGTGAATCCTGCGCTTGAGTCAAAAGCATATCCCGCCTTACGATTGTGATTCCAATTACATAACTGCCGGTTGATCTCAGCATTATATTTTCCCATATAAGAATAGGTTGACTCCTTGACTATGATATGATGATGGCTGTCGCGTTCAATGCGGTAATCACGGTGTTCGGAACAAAAACTCGCGAATTCGTCATCTGACATTTCAACTGCTTTTTTATGTTTCAGCACAATCTCCATTTTCTGATTTTCGATTTTTTATTTTACACCGCAAAACTTTCTCCGCAGCCGCAGGTACGTGAAGCGTTCGGATTTTTGAATTCAAAACCCTTGCCATTCAAACCGCCTGAAAAATCAAGTTCTGTACCTGCCAGATATAGAAAACTCTTTTTGTCCACAACGATCTTCATGCCCTTGTCTTCAAATACCCGATCGCCTTCTTTCATTTGATTGGTAAATTCCAGTTTATAAGAAAGACCGGAACATCCTCCTCCTTCCACACCCACACGAATGAAAGTATCTGCAGACCTGCCTTCTTCCTTAATAAGGGAGAGGGCTCTTTGTTTTGCTGTTTCCGATACTGTTATCATAGCACAAAGATACCCATTTTTAGGTATATGGCAAAGTATAGTGTATCCCAAAATTAGACAGGTAATTAAGGTGGAAAATTAATTCTTAAATTTACCCGTACTATGAAAAAAATAAGACGAAAATTCAGCGCAGACTTCAAAGCCAAAGTAGTTATTGAAACATTTAGGGTTGTTTCCTATTATACCTTATACCCTGTATCTTTATACCTTGTTTAGGTTTTAAAAGTCATCTCCTCCATCATCACCCTCTCCGCTCCCGGCTTCTGTTTCCTTGTCATACTTATCGCAATCCATTTCCACGGTGATCTTCTTAGCCGGTTTTTCGAAATCGCCTTCGTAAAGATTTATTTTTTTGTCAGCATAAACTTTCTGCATATAATAAGCGAACACAGGAAGCGCCATGGAAGCGCCCTGTCCTGCATCCAGCGATGAAAAGTGTATGCTTCGTTCTTCTCCGCCTACCCATACGCCTGAAACCAGATCGGGCGTAATGCCCATGAACCAGCCGTCAGAATGATTTTGGGTGGTTCCGGTTTTTCCGGCCATGGGCTGCATCAGCTTATACTTGTAACGAAGGCGTACTCCGGTTCCGAACTGCACAGCGCCTTTCAGCAGTTGGATCATCACGTATGCTTTTTCCTCATCCATCACTTCTTCTGTGTGGGGGCGGAAATCGGAGAGTACCCGTCCGTGTTTGTCCTCTATGCGCGTAACAAAAATGGGTTCTATCCTGGTTCCCTGATTCGCAAATGTGCTCATTGCACCGACCATTTCATATAAAGATATTTCTGCGGTACCCAGGCAAAGAGAAGGAACTGCATCCATCGGTGCAGTTATACCCAGACGCCTAGCTAGTTGCACCACGGGTTCCGGACCAAATTGCTTCATTATATATGCAGTGATGGAATTAATGGAAAGCGCAAGGGCAAAACGGAGCGTGAGCATTTTCCCGTTGTATTTTTCATCCGAAGAATTTGCCGGGGTCCAGGCCGGTTGGTCCGGAATTTCAAATGTTACGGGAACATTGGGAATTTTCTTACAAGGACTCCACCCTTCCATGATTGCCAATGCATAAACAAAAGGCTTGAAAGTAGAACCTACCTGCCTGCGTGCGGTTTTCACCTGATCGTATTTGAAATGTTTATAGTTAATGCCGCCCACCCAGGCTTTGATGTAGCCCGTATGAGGATCCATGGACATGAATCCCGATCGCAAAAAAGTTTTGTAGTAGCGCATGGAGTCCATGGGAGTCATGGTAGTGTCAAATTCTCCTTTCCAGGAAAATACGGTCATGGGTACAGGCACATTAAAGTTTTTTTCTATCTCGGCAGCGCTCATTCCCTGTGCTTTCAAAGCCCGGTAACGCTCGGAACGTTTCATAGACGCAGTCAGGATGGACTTTATCTCTTCCTTGGTTACCCGAAAATCAAAAGGTGCATTTTTTTTCTGCTTGCATTCTTTGAAAAATTTTACCTGCACTTCTTTCATGTGCTGCTCCATGGCCTGCTCCGCATAGCGCTGCATACGGGAATCGATGGTGGTGTATATTTTTAACCCATCTCTGTACACATCATATTGTGTTCCATCCGGTTTTGGATTTTCCATGCACCATTTTTCCATAAAATTATCGCGCAAGGATTCGCGCAGATAAGGAGCAAGTCCGAGGTTGTGATCTTCCTGCTGATAATTTATTCCAAGCGGCAAAAGTTTAAGAGAATCATATTTTTCTTTGGTCAGGTATTCATATTTCACCATCTGGTTCAGCACCACATTTCTTCTATGTAACGTGGTGTCCGCCCTCCTGAGAGGATTGAACAAAGCCGGATTTTTACACATCCCAATCAGCATGGCGGCCTGCTCGATCTTCAGCGAATCGGGCGTTGTGTTAAAATATATTTTGGAAGCGGATTTTATACCCACCGCAAGATTCACGAAATCAAATTTATTGAGATACATCGTGAGAATTTCTTCCTTGGTATACTGCTGTTCCAGTTTTGCGGCAATGATCCACTCTTTTATTTTCCGCATGGCAAGGCGTATCCTCAACTGATTTTTTTCCCGGGGAAAGAGCATTTTCGCAAGCTGCTGGGAAATGGTACTTCCGCCTCCTCCGCTTTGATCTCTTCCCAGAACAGTGCGGAAAAATACGCGAAACAATCCGCGAAGGTCAATTCCGGAATGTTCGTGAAAGCGCGCATCTTCCGTGGAAATTAATCCGTTGACAAGCAAAGGGCTGAGATCTTTGTACTTTACGGTTACGCGGTTCTCAGCATAATATTTGCCGAGAATTTTTCCATCCGAAGAAATAATTTCGGTGGCAAGATTTATCCGGGGGTTTTGAAGGTCTTCTATATGCGGCAAAGGACCAAACCATTCCATGGAGACCATAAACACAAGCGGGAAGAGGAGAAGAAAGGGCGCAACCACCAGCCACCAGAGAATGCGGATGTATTTTCTGCGCTTCTTTTCAGGGAGGGATTTTTTGTTTTTCTTACCGGCTTCGTTCATGGGAATAATGAGTGGTTGAAGGTAGGAAATCTACGAAAAAGAAAACTTCGAATCTTACATTGGCTCGCTGGAGTAGATAGGAACGGCATCAAACCCATGAATGATTTGCGATATTTATTTCCGAAGGATCCCTTCGGGTCAAGCCGGTGTATCTAAAATGCCGATTGCATTTTTTATTCTATAGCCACCTTCTTGTTCGCAGTTCCTTTATCGGTAATAACTTCTAAATGATAAACACCGGACGTAATTCCGGGAATGCTGATCTCCGCCAGTTTTTCAGAAGACTGGTAGATCACATCTCCCAGCATATTGTAAACCTTGGTTCCAAGTATTTCAAACCCTATGCCGGATAATTCAATGTTGAATGTTCCGTGGTTCGGGTTCGGGTAAACATTCAGCCAGTTGTTGAGCGCTACTTCATTTATAGCTGAATAATCATCCGTAACATTGGACAAGGAATAGGTGTAGGTGCTAACGCCTGTGTTACAGCCTTGCGGGTACGTTGCACGTATCCTGTAACGGGAGGTTAAAGGAGCAGGGTTGGCTGAACCGCCATGACTATAGGTATTTGACGTTCCATAAGCTACCCCGTCTATATATCCCCAGTTAGCACCGTTATCCGTAGTTGTCCATATCTCGTAACTCGCCAATCCAAATCCGTTATAGTCCGTCCAACTCAGATCAACCTTGGATGGCAGGCTGTACCCCGTCACTTTAGCGTGCATAGTTGAATTTGTGTCGGACAGAGTGCTTTCCCCACCGCAGGAATCAATGCTGCTGATCTTATAGCTGTAAGGCTGTGTTTTAGGAGTTACGGCTGCGCCTTGATCTACGTACAAAGCAGCGGCAGAATATGAAACTGTGGCGATCAAGGCAAAAGTGGGTGCCGAAGGGCTGCTACGATAAATCCGGAAACTGTCAATGTCGGCAGAAACGGGTTTTGTCCAAATCACATGATTCTGGAGATTGGTCATGGTGCTGTCCACGGTTACCAAGCAAAGCTGCACGGGAGTCGGCCCGGGCAGTACGGTAGTGTTTTTTTTGCTGGTGATCACACAACCCTCCGGGCTTGTATATGTATAGGTTACCGTATGAGTGCCCGGTCCCGCCCCGGTTGCATTAAATACTCCGGCAGTAACTCCGGGGCCTGTAAAGGTTCCCCCGCCAGGCGTGCCTGTCAGGACATCGGCTGTAACCTTGTTACAGTAGGTAGTGTCCAGTCCGCTGAAACTCACGGATGGATTTACATAGGCCGTAACTTTAGCAGAGTCTTTTGAGCTGATATTATTTGCATCCAGCACGGTTAAGGTATACGTGGCGGTAACGGAGGAACAAACCACAAGAGAACTGGTTGTGGCGCCTGTGTTCCAGGAATAAGTATATGGAATGGTGCCTCCGGTAGCAGCCGGGGAAGCTCCCAGAGTAACACATCCTCCTATGCAAATGCTGGCATCCGGTCCTGCATTCGCAACCAGCGGGTTAACAAATCCACCATTGGTTGTCTTAAGTATAACGGCATTTACTCCGCAGATGTATCCGATCTTGCTGGTGGGAAAATGTATTTTGTTGAGAGTTGTTGTTACAGGAGATATCTGCGATGTCCAGGTAGCCCCTCCGTCCATGGTCACTTGTATCTTTCCACCGTCACCAACCACATAGCCTATATCTTTGCTTACGAAATGAACTCCGTAAAGAGCATTTGGAAGCAGAGTTCCAACTCCCACCTGCACCCAAGCTTCTCCATAAGTAGTTGTTTTGTAAACCACACCGCCTAAAGCCGGATTGCTTGAATTTCCTCCCACAGCATATCCTGTATCGCTATCAGAAGTAGGAAAATGTATATCGTAAAGAGTAGTGGTTGATGGTGTTCCGCTGAACTTGGGAGCCCAGGTGGCTCCGGCATCGATGCTTTTATAAACCGATGCTGCCCCACCGCAGGCAACCAGCGTGGTGGTGCTGAGGGCGTGAACTCCAAAAAAGGTCGGGAATCCTGATCCGGTAAAATTGGTCCAGCTTGTTCCGGTGTTAATAGAGGTTGCTGTTACGTTTGCCGCATTTACCTGGTTTACTATGTTGCCTCCGACTGAGACGAAATTGTTTTTTGCAATGAGGGCCACATCATTAAAATATACATTAGCACTGCTCACACCGGGGTCCCCGTTAAATCCGCCAGACCAGTTTGTACCGCCAGTTAAAGTTGTTCGGAAGTTGCCGTTAACTTGTCCTAACACAACAGTATCCTTGCTCCACATTTTAATAAAAGTTTTATCCTGAATGCCAACTGTACCCGTTACGTTCCAGTTAATTCCATCTGTTGTTTTGCGGACTGTGGTCGTAGCACCTGCAACAAAGCAGTTATTTGCATCAATGCAATGAATGGAATTCAGAGGTATCGTGGCTGGTATTGTAGTTGTCTGCTTGAACCATTGGGCGTTAACAGAAGCAGCGATAAAAAGTACAAAAAATGAACTGACGAGTAGTTTTGTTTTCATAATTGTTGAGTTAGATTATAGCATTAAGTAGATGCACTACCGGAGATGATGGTTGCATATCATACGCGAAATTAAGCAAAATTTTCCGCCTGCCAAAATATGCCCATTTTCACCCTGCTATTAGTAAGGATAGTTCTTTGAGGATTCAAAATACTTATTACCTTCGCAACCCTTTTGGAAAAACCGGTTAAAAGTTATTCGCTAATGGTTAATAGTAACAGCCAGACAACGAATAACGATTAACAATTAATTAATAACTCTTAAGGAAATGGATACACGCAGTTACACCACCAAGGTCAGTTTTGACAAGGATAACAAATCCTGGTTATTAGTTGACGCACAAAACGAAACTCTCGGACGTCTTGCCTCCAAAGTGGCATACCTGTTAAGAGGAAAACACAAACCTTCTTTCACTCCGCATTTAGACATGGGTGATAACGTAATTGTTATCAACGCCAAAAAGATCCGCTTGACCGGAAAAAAAATGACGGATAAAGTATACGTTCGCCATACCGGTTACCCCGGAGGTCAGCGTTTCGGAACTCCTAAAGAGTTTCTGCAAACCAAGCCTGAGTTCATCATCAAGCGTGCTGTAAAGAAAATGCTTCCTGCTACCCGTTTGGGCGAGGCAGTGATAAAGAACCTGCACATTTTTGCCGGTGACAAGCACGAACACGATGCACAACAGCCAAAGGCCATCAACCTGAAAACGGTTCTGGAACAGACTTCTAAAAATAAATAAGATAATATACTCACTATGGAATTAATTCAAACAGTAGGAAGACGTAAAACATCGGTTGCCCGCGCAAATGTTCGCAAAGGCACCGGAAAGATCACCATCAATAATAAGGAATCAAAGGACTATTTTCCAACCATCGTTCTGCACGCACGTGTAACACAGCCGCTGGTAAAAGTGGACAGCCTTACCAAATATGATATTTCCATCAACGTACACGGAGGAGGAATCACCGGGCAGTCCGAAGCGATCCGCCTTGCCATAGCACGTGCCATGGTAGAGATAGACCCTGCTGTTAAGAAATCATTGCGTGCCGATGGACTGATGACCCGTGATGCACGTAAAGTAGAGCGTAAAAAACCCGGACAGAAAAAAGCACGTAAGCGCTTCCAGTTCACTAAACGTTAAACTTTTTTGTCTTTCAACTTTAAACCTGAAACTTTAAACTTTAAACTTACCTAATGTCACCACGAGTAACTTTTGATCAACTGCTGAACGCAGGCGCTCACTACGGGCATCTTACCCGCAAATGGAACCCTGCAATGGCTCCTTATATATTTGGCGATAAGAACAGTATTCATATTATTGACCTGAACAAAACAAGCGCTAAGCTGGAAGAAGCAGCTAACGCACTTAAAAATATTGCCAAGTCAGGAAGAAAAGTGTTGTTTGTTTCTACCAAGAAGCAGGTGAAACACGCTGTTTCTGAAAAAGCAAAAAGCATCAATATGCCTTATGTGATCGAGCGATGGCCCGGTGGTATGCTGACAAACTTTGTTACCATCCGCAGATCAGTGC
Source organism: Bacteroidota bacterium (assembly GCA_004297845.1). Lineage (GTDB taxonomy): Bacteria > Bacteroidota > Bacteroidia > Palsa-948 > Palsa-948 > Palsa-948. The sequence goes on from SCSP01000161.1 coordinate 19,665, forward strand.
GCGAAATGGCAACCATCGACCGGATGCGCACAGACGGCACTATGGATTCTATGTCAAAGAAAGAGCGTTTGATGCTGGAGCGTCACCGCGAAAAATTGCAAACTCTTTTCGGAAGCATCGCTGAATTGACTCGTCTTCCTGCAGCGCTTTTCGTTGTGGACGTGAACATCGAGCACATTGCCGTTGCAGAAGCAAAACGCCTTAATATCCCTACGTTCGCTATTGTAGATACAAACTCTGATCCTAACGTGGTGGATTTTCCGATCCCTGCAAACGATGATGCTGCCACTTCTGTGGAGCTTATTGTAGGTGTGATTACACAGGCAATTGAAGAAGGATTGAACGAACGCAAGAATGAGCGCGATAAAGAAGGTGTAAAAGATAAGTCCGCTTCGGACGAAGTTCTTTCAGAAGAAGAACAGGAGCGCGAAAAGAACTATGCAAAAAAATTGGAACTGCTGGCTGCTGAGGAATCACCAGCGGTTACAGTTGCTAAAGAAGCGGCAAAAGTTGCTGCCTCCAAGATCCCGGCTAAGCCTGTTAAATAATGTTTGATGTATAATGGTCAATGGTTGGTGGAAAATCCATTACCCCTTAACCATCAACCCTTACCCATATGAATATGACTGCCACCGTTACAATCACAGCATCCGAAGTTAACCGCCTGCGCCAGATTACAGGAGCGGGAATGATGGACTGCAAAAAATCACTCACCGAAGCGGGAGGAGATTTTGATAAAGCAATAGAGATTCTTCGCAAGAAAGGTCAGAAAGTTGCTGCCAGTCGCGCAGAACGCGATGCGAAAGAAGGCATTGTACTTGCTAAAACATCAGCCGATGGTAAAAAAGGAATTATGGTTTCGGTAAACAGCGAAACAGATTTCGTAGCACGTAATGTGGAGTTTGCTTCATTCGCTGAAGCTGTGTCAACTACTGTGTTGGATAAATTTCCTGCTAACCTGGACGCCCTGAAAGCACTTCCCTTTGCAGGAACCCTTTCTATTAACGATAAGTTAACCGAACTCATAGGAAAGATCGGTGAGAAACTTGATATTTCAAAATTTGAACAGATCGCAGCTGAAAAAGTAATTGCATACAATCACCCCGGCAATAAACTGGCTGCGATCGTAGGTTTTACCAAAACGATCAACGAGGAAGCAGGCAGAAACATTGCCATGCAGATTGCCGCTATGTCCCCGGTGTCTCTTGACAAAAGTGATGTTCCTCAGTCTTTTATTGATAGCGAACTGGAAGTTGGACGTGAGTTGGCTCGTAAGGAAGGCAAGCCCGAGAACATGATTGAAAAAATAGCTCAGGGCAAGCTGAATAAATTCTATACTGAATCCACGCTCCTTAACCAGGAATACATCCGCGATGGAAAGAAAACCGTAGCCCGGTACCTGGCCGACATTGATAAGGATATTAAGATTACCGGATTCAAGAGAATTGCATTAGGATAAGCGGCCTCACCTAAATCCTCCCCAAAGGGGAGGACTTTCATTTCGTACATTCGTAACAAAAACTCCTGTTCCCCCTCCTTTGGAGGGGTTAGGGGAGGCCTCAGTATGACCAAGAAAAAACTCTACCTCCTTTCCCTTCTTAGCGGGGTGTTGTTCGTTTTGTCCTGGCCCCCTTACGGCATTCCATTCCTGCTTTTCATTGCGTTCGTTCCTTTATTAATGATCGAACAGGCTTTCTCCTCCGGACAATACACCGGCAAGCGTACGCTTTTGTTCGGACTTTCCTACCTCACTTTTTTCATCTGGAATATCGTAACTACTTTTTGGGTTTGCAATGCTTCTATTTACGGAGGGGCTATGGCCATTCTTGCCAATTCATTTTTGATGGCGGCCGTTGTTTGGACCTACCATATTGTGAAAAACCGGCTGTTGACTTCAGGCTTCAGACTTCAGGCTTCAGACTTTGTATTTGCTATTTTCTGGCTTGCGTTCGAATTTTTTCATCACAACTGGGAACTCACCTGGCCCTGGCTGGGATTGGGGAACGCGTTTGCCTCTGTGCCTCGCTGCATACAATGGTATGAATACACCGGAACCGGAGGAGGAAGTTTGTGGGTGCTGACTGTGAATCTGATGATCCATAAGTATCTAAAGAGCAAGTCCCAAGTCCCAAATCCCAAATCCCAAGTCCCGATCATCGTATCGGTGATCCTCATTCCCATCGGAATTTCTTTAGGTATTTATTATTCATACGAAGAGAAAGTCAATCCCGTAAACATTGTAGTGGTGCAGCCGAACATTGACCCGTACAGCGAAAAGTTCAGCGGAATGAACTATCAGGAACAGTTGGAGCGTATGATGGATCTGGCAAAACAAAAAGTGGATCCTACTACGGATTACCTGGTATTTCCCGAAACTGCACTCACCGAGGATATCTGGGAGAATGACATTAATCTGACCTCAAGCGTACATCACCTGAGAGAGTTTATAAGATCATTCCAAAAATTAAAAATTATAGCAGGGGCTGCAACAGCACGCATATATGAAGAAGGAGCACCCCGCCCGGCCTCTGCATACAAATTTAAAAACATGGAGGGGTATTATGACCAGTACAACACCTCGTTGCAGATAGATAATTCCGACTCCATTCAGATATACCATAAATCGAAGTTGGTTCCCGGAGTAGAACGAATGCCTTATCCTTTCTTGTTTGGATTTTTGGAAGACTATGCTATTCAATTAGGCGGCACTTCAGGAAGTCTGGCTACGCAGGAGGAGCGGACAGTTTTCTACCCCGCCCCATCCCTCCCCAAAGGACAACCGAAGGTTGCGAGCGAAGCTCAAGTGCACACCCTGGCTCCTCCCCCTTCGGGGGAGACGGGAGAGGGGGTGATCGCCCCCGTCATTTGTTACGAATCTATTTTCGGAGAATTTGTTACGGAATATGTAAAGAAAGGAGCCAACTTAATTTTCATTATCACCAACGATGGATGGTGGGGAAATACGCCCGGGTACAAGCAACATCTTATGTACGGCAGGTTACGAGCCATTGAAACCCGCAGAAGCATTGCCCGTTCGGCCAATACCGGCATTTCCTGTTTTATCAACCAGCGGGGCGATATTCTTCAGACTACAGAATGGTGGGAGCCTGCGGTTATAAAGGGGAGCATCAATATCAATTCAGCAAAAACTTTTTATGTGCGGAACGGGGATATTATCTGGAGGGTGAGTTTTTATGTTTCAATCGTCATCCTGCTTTATGCAATTGTAACATCATTGCGAGCCCGCTTCGTCCTTCGCAAGACTCTCGCCTTTGCGAAGCGCTCTGGCGGAGCGAGGTCGGAGAAGGACTTTGGGGCGAAGCAATCTCCCCGTACCTAACACAGTTCCTTTATTTTTCCCAATTATTTTTTGTGGGATTGCTTCTGTCGCGAAACGCGCCATCGCAATGACATTACGAAAGTTTATCAGAAAGCAGTTTCATCTCCATGGCAGGAGATATTTTTTCGTAGAGGATATGGTACACCGCTTCGGTAATGGGCATATCCACCTTGAATTCCTTGTTTATTTCGTGAACGCATTTTACCCCGTAGTATCCTTCGGCCACCATGTTCATTTCCATCTGTGCAGATTTTACCGAATACCCTTTCCCGATCATCCCCCCGAACGTGCGGTTGCGGCTGAATTGCGAATAAGCGGTGACCAGCAGGTCCCCCAGGTAGGCGGAGTCTTTGATGTCGCGTGTAATGGGATGCACCGCATCTACGAATCGTTTTATTTCCCCGATACCATTTGCGATGAGGGCAGCCAGGAAATTATCCCCATATCCAAGGCCGTGGCAGATGCCAGCAGCGATAGAGATTACGTTCTTGAGCACGGCCGAGTATTCCGTTCCGTAAATATCATCGCTTACCGTGGTTTTAATGTAGCGGCAGGCCAGGTTGTCGGAAAGAACCTTAGCGTTATCTGTATTTTGGGATGCGATGGTGAGATAGGAAAGTTTTTCCATGGCCACCTCCTCCGCATGACAGGGACCGGTGATCACACCTATGTTTTCAATTGGGACTTCGTAAATCTGGTTAAAGAATTCAGCAATGATCAGATTATACTCCGGCACAATGCCCTTGATGGCAGAGAATATTTTTTTGTTTTTGAGCTCTTCTTTCGTAATTTCCGCGAGCGACTCTTTCAAAAAGGCCGAAGGAATGGCCATAATGAGCACGTCAGATTTTGAAATAAGTTCTTTGAGATCAGAGGTAACCGATAGTTTCTTGACGTCAAACTCAACCGAGGAAAGGTAATTGGGATTGTGGTGGTATTTTTTGATGTACTCTGCTGTTTCCTTGCTACGCACCCACCATCCTACACTCTCGCAGTTATTGCAAAGCATCTTCACCAGGGCAGTAGCCCAACTTCCTCCACCTATAACTGCGATTGAACTCATCTATAATTCAGTTTGTTGAACATCGATTTAATGCAGCTAGTGTGTCAAATACTGTTGGAAATTTTCTAAACAAGAAACCGCACGCTGCAAACTCTCAGAATTTTTAATTGCCCTATTGAGATCCCAGTAATGTTGAACATACTCCATTAATCGCCCATTATAATTTGGCCCTATTTGGGCATAATTATTTTTTGGCAAAATATCTTCCTTTATCTTTCTTTTGCCACAGCCTCGAACAATATTTAGTAATGTTCTTTTAGGGTCAATTTCTAATTCTGGCTTCATTGGAATATTAACAATAGAAACACCTGTGTATGCTGCAAATCCGCCTCTGTCTGCTAATAGCCAGGCCTCTACTTCTTTTACAGCGATTCTGAAAATCAAATTAGGATTCTTAGGAAAGTTCAACCATTCTTCAATCAGTTCTAAAGGGCAATTATAGCGGTCAAGATCTGTAAGTACGAAAAATGGGTTTACAATTGACGCCTCATTAAATCCTTTAATATTTGCTTTAATATAGCCAAAACCATATCCTTGATAAGTTTGATGTATCTTATATTTATTTCCAAAACGAGAAATTAATTTTGACATTGCGAATTCACTCAATTCATCTTCAAAAACTAAAGTCAGATAAATCATAATTAAAACAACTCAAAGGTAAGTTGATTAATATTTTTAGGTTTTGTCCGCGGCAAAATTGCAGCTCCTGGAGTCATCCCCCCAGCTAACATTGCTTTTATTTCTTGAATGGAAGAGGCAACTGACATATTAGATCCTTCAGAGGAAGGTTCAAGTAGTATAATTTCATCTAAGGATATTCCCCTATCATTTAATAAGTCGATGCTATGAGAGGTGAGGATAACTTGTCTTTTTCTCGTTTTTTGGAGTTGATAAATAATGGAAGGAATTTTAGAAACTATAGCACTATTGAGGGATAATTCAGGCTCTTCCAACAATAACAAACCATCACCCTCTTGTAAGGACCATAATAATCCGATTAACCTTAATGTTCCATCAGAAAATTGCTCTTCTCTTTGCTTTGCTCCTTTTGGCCTCCAATGTTCGTATACTGCTTCTAAATGTGGACGGCCAAGTTCTTCGGTATATTTTAATTCTTTTAATTGTGGTACGGCAACTTTCAATGCCTTCTCAATCTTTCTCAGCCATGCTTTCCTTGTTTTTTCGTTTACTTTAGAAATCCTTTCTAGAAAACCTTTCCCAAATGGGTCCCCTGACAAATCGGGTCCAGTAAAAGATTGAGGATGTTTTAATAATTGTGGAACGAGGTGGAGATAAACCGTGGATTCTAAAAATCTACTAATTTCTCTGAAATCTTTATTCGTATTTATCTGTTCTAAATAAGTTTGTGTTAATCGCTCTTTATCCTTATTGTCATCTGGCACAGGTCTATTCAGGATTATTTGCCCATTTTTCCATACTTTCTCATATGTTAAAATTGGCAATCTATATCCTCTTGTTTCTTGTTTAATGCCGATAGAATACTTCCATGCAGGAACACTCTCCTCGCTTTCCGAGATATGAATTTCTATTTCAACATCGGGGAATGCTCGAGCAGCTAAACATCTAATTTTAGGAATACCCCCGCGATCTTCTACCGCTTTTTGTAATCCCCCCCCTGGCTTAGAAACATCCCTCAGAAATCGAAATACATCCAGAAAGTTAGATTTTCCAGAAGCATTAGGACCAACTATAAATGCCCTATCAGAAACCAGCACATCAATTTCTTTGAAATTTTTCCAATTCTTCAATATGATTCTAGAGATTCTCATGATATAATTCTATGCAAATCTACTAAATTCCCAATCTTTAAATAAGCGAATAAATAACATTTGAGATTGTCAAGTCCCATGATTGCCAGTTGTTTCATGAGTTTACGACCTGAAAAACCGGACCTTCGCGCTTCACCATGTTTTTTTCCGTCAGCGCAGCAAGAAGTTTATTCAACTGATTTTTTGAAATCCCGGTTGCCTCACTCAAACCGGCAACCGTTGCCTGATTTTGTTTTTTTATTTCTTCAAATACTTTTTGTTCGTCCGCACTTAATACAATTGCTGTTTTCTTTACAACTTCCGGTTTCATTTGAGGGAAAAACAGCACATCCTGAATGCTGGCAGAGTTTGTCATCAGCATGCAAAGCCTGTCTATCCCAATGCCTATGCCAGCTGTTGGAGGCATGCCATATTCCAGAGAGCGTAAAAAATCATGGTCGATGAACATGGCTTCGTCATCACCTCGTTCCATGAGCCTCACCTGCTCTTCAAAGCGTGCCCGTTGATCCAGGGGATCGTTCAGTTCGGTATACGCATTGGCAAGTTCTTTTCCGTTTACCATCAGTTCAAATCTTTCCACTAATCCTTCTTTTGTTCTGTGTTTTTTAGTCAGCGGACTCATTTCTACTGGATAGTCAATGATAAATGTAGGCTGTATAAATTTCCCTTCGCATTTTGTTCCAAAGATTTCATCTGCTAATTTTCCTTTGCCCATCGAGGATTCTGTATGTATTCCCAGTTTTGTACACACCTTGCGAAGACCCGCTTCATCCAGTTGGCTGATGTCAATTCCTGTTTCTTCGTTTATCGCATCAAAAATGGAAATGCGTTTGAAAGGAGCTTTAAAACTTATGGTTTTATCTCCGACAACCATCTCGCTGGTACCGTGCAATTCATTGGCTACTTTTTCCAGCATGCGCTCGATAAAATCCATCATCCAGAAATAATCCTTGTACGCTACATAAAACTCCAGGATGGTGAATTCAGGGTTGTGCGTTCTGTCCATGCCTTCGTTACGGAAGTTGCGCGAAAACTCATACACAAAATCAAACCCTCCAACGATCAGTCGTTTCAAAAAAAGTTCGTTGGCGATGCGCAGATAAAAAGGAACATCCAGCGCATTGTGGTGAGTGATGAAAGGCCTGGCTGTGGCTCCTCCCGGAATATTCTGAAGCACAGGAGTATCCACTTCAAGCGCTCCGCTTTCATTCAGAAAATCCCGGATGGTTTTTATCATTTGGGTGCGCTTCACAAATGTATTTTTTACCTGTGTGTTTACGATCAGATCCGCATAGCGCTGACGGTATTTGAATTCGGGGTCGGTTACTTCATCGTGGGCTTTCCCTTCTGCATCTAATTTTACAATGGGCAGAGGCTTCAGCGTTTTACAGAGGAGTTTGAGGGAAGTGGCATGAATGGATATCTCTCCAACTTTGGTGGTAAACACAAATCCTGTAATTCCAATGATATCACCAATATCCAGCAGCTTTTTGAAAAGATGGTCATATCCGGTTTTATCCTCTCCAGGACAAATGTCCTCGCGCCTGACGTAAAGTTGAATCCTCCCGGTGGCATCCTGCAGACTGACAAAACAAGCTTTGCCCATATCACGCACGCTCATGATACGGCCCGCGATGCTGATGTTCTTATAATCTGTTTTGTTGCGGTCGTAATTCTCAAGGATGTCGCTGGCGGTGGCATTCACCTCAAATGACTCCGGGGGATAGGGGTTAATGCCCAGCTTAATGATCTCAGTCAGTTTTTCTCTGCGGATAACTTCTTGTTCGGATAATTGCATAGGTTACTAATAACGAATGGGATACGAATATACGAATTGAAGGAATGGCTTGTTTCGGGGAAAAGCTTGCCCCCTCTCTTGAGGAGAGGGGGTTAGGGGGAGAGGTGTTTAATTCCCCGTCAGCAACTTAAACCCTCTTCCATGAATGTTCAGAATCTCCACTTTGGGGTCTTCTTTAAGGTATTTCCGGAGCTTGGCAATATACACATCCATGCTGCGGGCTGAGAAATAGGAATCGTTTTGCCACACCGAACGCAACGCGAAATTACGGTCCAGCACATCATTTGAATTGAGGCAAAGCAGCTTCAGTAAATCGGATTCTTTGGTGGTGAGTTCGGCAACATTGCTTTTCATCTCGAGGGTCCTGTCTTTTGAATTGAATTTGTATTTCCCGATCTTGAACTCGCTTTGCTCCGATTGTTTAAGGGTTTGATTTTTTACCCTGCGCAGGATGGCAGTGATCCTCAGCAACAACTCTTCCATGCTGAAGGGCTTGGTGATATAATCATCCGCCCCGGCTGTAAAGCCTTCTATCGCATCTTCCTTCATGGATTTTGCGGTGAGAAAGACGATGGGAATATTATTGTCGGCTGCCCGTATTTCCCTTGCTAATGTAATCCCGTCTTTGACAGGCATCATCACATCAAGCAGGCAGAGGTCAAACTTTTCTTTGGAGAAAAGGTCGTAGGCTTCTTTTCCATTGACAGCCAGGCGCACATGGAAACTTTTAGCATCAAGATATTCTCTCAATAGATTTCCAAGGTTGCGGTCGTCTTCCGCCAGCAGGATCGAAATTTTTTCGTTACTCATGTTTTTTGCTTTTCGCCTCCGGAGAGAGGGATGAATATTTTGAATATTGAACCTTTCCCTACTTCACTTTCAACGCTCACATGTCCGTTATGTTTTTCCACTGCTGCCTTTACATAACTCAGTCCCAGCCCGAATCCTTTCACATTGTGAACATTCCCCGTTGGTACGCGATAGAACGTATCAAATATTTTTTTCTGATTCTCTTTGCTGATCCCTATTCCGTTATCCGAAACAGAAATCATGATTTCCCCGTTTCTATCTTCAGTAGAAATTTTTATTGCAGGCTTTTGTTCCGAATATTTCAACGCATTATCTGCCAGGTTGTAAATAATGTTGGTCAGGTGAACGCGATCGGCATTCAGAATATTTTGCATCGCATTTTTTTCAAGGTGAATCTCTCCTTCGCGTTTTTCTACCTGCAGACGTATGTTGCTGATTACCCTGTCAATGATTTCGTGCACGTCCACTTCCTGCATGCGTAGTTTGAACTGCCCTTTGTCAAGCACTGCCGTTTGCAGGATATTCTCCACCAGTAAGCCCAGTCGCTGGTTTTCTTCTTTGATGATGCGTACATAATGATCGAACTTGTCTTTGGATTTTTCAATGGAGGAGTCCCCGAGCATTTCACTCGCAAGAGATACCGTTGAAATGGGAGTTTTCAGTTCATGCGTCATGTTATTGATGAAATCGTTCTTGATATCAGACAGCTTCTTCTGTTTCAATATGGTTGCAACCGTATAATAAAATGAGAAAATAATTACCAACACCAGTATCCCGGATCCGGTAAGCATAAGCCACATGGTTTGAAGGATGAAGTTCCTTTCGAAGGGGAAATATACGGACAGGTATTGGGGCGTTATAAAGACATTATCGGGCGAAAGATTTATTTTGTAGGAGGAGTTAATGATCTCCTTTTGCGACTCTGCATTTGTTCCTGCCGGAAAATAGTTGTATGTTTTACTGTATATGCCGTAGTCATACGCTGCACTCAGGCATTTATCAAGCAACTCCGCTTTCAGGATGGAATCGATGAGGAAGGTATCTACTTTATCGTTGTATCCCTTATAGATGTTGATGCTCACCAACTCGTCAAAAATATCACTCACCATGTCGGATTGCTTCACCATCCAGTTGAACCGGTCGTCCGAAGAATCAATGTGCGTGATCACAAAGGGATCGTCACTACCCACATTGATGTTAACGCCAACGCGGGAAGAGTCGTTGGAGACAGTTTTCTTTCTTGTTTTATGAAGCACCACTCCGGCTGAATCGGTGGTCAGTTCCTCATAGATATTTATGGATTGGTCCATATCCCCCCCCTTCATGCTGTCTGATTTCAGCATCCATCGCATACCCTGCTTGCGGAGGTTCAGGCGCCTTTTGATCTTGGCAGCAGCATGCTGCTTTTCCAGCTTGTACACCACGTTGCTTAGCGCCTCGTTCACGCTAAGTGAAAAATGCTGCTGTTTCAGCGTAAAGGCATTGTTGATCCAATATAACTGAGTAGCGATCAGCCCTAAAAGGGCAATTGCAGTGAGTACAGTTATCCAGCCAATAGGGTGCTCCCTCATCGTACGCAAAGTTAAAATTTACACTCTATTTTTTCCGCAGATTAACATTTTTTAACATTCATTAGCTGGTGAAATAAAAAAGCCCTGGCGGTGTTAGGCCAAGGCTCTTTTATCATTTAGGATGAAGAATTAGTCCTTCTTCCCGCCAAGCATCACCAGCTCGCCCACTTGTATCTCGGTCACGTAGCGCTTAACGCCTTCCTTATCCGTGTAGTTACGGTTAAGGAGCTTGCCTTCAATAGCCACTTCGCTGCCCTTCTTTAGGTACTTGCCAACGATCTCGGCAGTTTTACCCCATGCAGTCAGATTATGCCACTGCGTGTCTGTTACTTTCTCGCCTGCCTTGTTTTTGTAGGTTTCGTTGGTTGCGAGAGAGAACTTTGCGAGTTTTGCCCCTCCATTTAGTTCTTTCACTTCTGGATTTTGTCCGAGATTCCCGATCAGCTGCACTTTGTTTTTTAATGTGTTCATTGTTGTTTGTTTTTTTAACCCGTGAGATCTTTTTTTAGTTTTTTTAATCCCGCAGGTTTATTCATGTTGATTGTTTTGTTTCCACGAAACTGCCGGAGCTCTCAGCAATTCCGGAACAAAGGTGCGATAGTCCGGCTGACCAAGTCGGTTATTAAGCATTTGTATACGGAACTAAGCGTTTGTAAACGGTTACAAACGAATAAGCCTTGTTTTTGTAAGTTTGTTGCCGCCCTGAGCTTGTCGAAGGGTGTTATCTGTAAACAATGAATTGCATTACCACTTTCGAAGAATATCTTTCTGAGTACACACGCTCGGTTCAGAATCCTGAGCAGTTCTGGGCTGAAAAGGCCGAAGAATTTGTTTGGAGAAAAAAGTGGAACAAGGTTCTTGAATGGAACTTTACTAAGCCAAATATAAAGTGGTTCATCGGAGGGAAACTCAATATCACCGAAAACTGCCTCGACAGACATCTAAAGGAACGAGGAGATCAAACCGCCATTATCTGGGAGCCTAACGATCCGAATGAAACAGGCAGAAAAATTTCCTACAAAGAACTTCATGCTGAAGTCTGCCGTTTTGCTAACATACTTAAAAATAACGGAGCCAAAAAAGGCAATCGCATCTGCATTTACATGCCCATGGTTCCGGAACTGGCCATTGCAGTTCTGGCCTGCGCCCGGATTGGAGCGATCCATTCTGTAGTGTTCGGGGGGTTTTCTTTTCAGTCGCTTGCGGATCGGATCCACGATGCGGATTGCAATATGGTCATTACCGCGGATGGAGCTTACCGCGGAGCAAAAAATATTCCATTGAAATCTGTTATTGATGAAGCATTGTTCTCTTGCCCTTCTGTAAAAAAAGTAATTGTGCTGAAACGCACAGACACCGAAGTGAAAATGCAAAATGGAAGAGACGTATGGTGGCATGATGAAGCGGCCCACCTCCGGCTCCTCCCAAAGGGAGGAGAGGAATGTCCAGCTGAAGATATGGATTCAGAAGATATGTTGTTTATTTTGTATACCTCCGGTTCCACCGGAAAGCCAAAAGGGGTAGTGCATACCATAGCCGGCTACATGGTCTTTGTGGATTATACGTTCAGGAACGTGTTCCAATACAACCCCGGAGAGGTATACTGGTGCACTGCGGATATCGGATGGGTTACCGGTCACTCGTATTTGGTTTATGGCCCTCTTCTTGCCGGTGCAGCCACTTTGATGTTTGAAGGAATCCCCACTTATCCCGATGCGGGAAGGTTTTGGCAAATAATTGATAAACACAAAGTCAATATATTTTACACCGCCCCCACAGCAATACGCTCGCTGGAAGCAATGGGGCTGGATTTTGTGAAGCCGTACAAGTTAGACTCCCTCCGGGTTTTAGGAACCGTTGGAGAACCTATCAACGAAGAGGCATGGAACTGG
>SCSP01000003.1 GCA_004297845.1 Bacteroidota bacterium
GTGAGCGAAAGGATTAACGCACCAATGATTGCAAATGAAACGGTCTGTGCCATCGGCTTAAACATTTTTCCTTCAATGCCGACCAATGCGAGAATTGGAAAATACACAATGAGAATAATTATTTGTCCGAATGAAGCGGAGTTCATCATTCGTTTTGCACTTTCATATACTTCATTATCCATTTGCTGTGATGAAAGTTTTTTAATTTCTGTGTGATGGTGTTTGCTCATAGTGATTCGGTGCATAATACTTTCAACAATAATTATCGCACCATCCACCATCAACCCGAAATCAATCGCACCGAGCGACATTAAATTTCCAGACACTCCGAATAAATTCATCATTGCAATAGCGAAAAGCATTGCAAGGGGAATTACCGATGCAACAACTAATCCTGCCCTGAAATTTCCAAGTAATAAAACGAGAATGAACACAACAATTAATCCTCCTTCCAAAAGATTTTTTTCTACTGTGCCGATGGCGTTGTTCACTAATTTTGTCCTGTCAAGGAACGGTTCAATAATAATTCCTTCGGGCAATGTTTTTTCAATTTGTGCAATTCGTTTTTTGACATCTTCAATTACCTGTGCGGAATTTGCTCCTTTGAGCATTAAAACCAAACCTCCTGTTACTTCTCCTTCATCATTGCGTGTCATTGCTCCGTAGCGAACTGCATTTCCGTATTGCACTTTCGCCACATCACGAATGAGCAAAGGAATTCCCGCAGTGTTTGTCCGCACCACAATTTTTTCAATGTCGGTTAAAGAAGTTACCAAGCCAATTCCACGAATGAAATAGGCGTTTGGTTTTTTCTCAATGTATGCTCCGCCTGTGTTCTGATTATTTTTTTCAAGGGCGGAAAAAATTTCTGCAAGTGAAACATTCATACTCCGCAACTTGTCGGGATTCACCGCCACTTCATATTGTTTTAAATAGCCACCGAAACTGCTTACATCTGCAACTCCGACTGTTCCCAATAATTGCCTTCGGACTATCCAATCCTGAATTGTCCGCAAATCCATTGCGGAATATTTTTTCTCATATCCTTTTTCAGTATGTAAAACATACTGATAAATTTCTCCGAGACCTGTTGTAACGGGTGCAAGTTCTGGACTGCCGAACCCTTCGGGGATTTTTGTTTCGGCTTCTTTCAAGCGTTCGCCAACTAATTGCCTTGCTTTATAAATTTCAATTTCATCTTTAAAGACAACTGTTATCACTGACAAACCAAAACGGGAAATGGAACGCAACTCAATTACATCTGGAATAGTTGTCAATGAAAATTCTATCGGTGAAGTGATGAACTGCTCTACTTCCTGTGCGGAAAGTGTAGGGGCAACTGTTGTTACCTGCACCTGATTGTTGGTGATGTCGGGAACTGCGTCAATGGGAAGTTGCGTTATGGAATAACTTCCCCACACGATTAAAGCAATCGTGAAAAGCCCGATAATTATTTTATTCCTTATTGAAAAGGAAATGAGTTTGTCAATCATTTTAATAAAGTTTAAGTCAATGGAAAATGCAATTATCCCAAGCCATAATAAAGGCAAAGGAGTAATCAAAAAAGAAAAACTGACTTAAACTTTAGGCGGTTGCCAGATGTTGGCGAGATATTCGGAAAGAGGAAAGGACTGACTATAAGATTTTTTGTCTAAGGAATTGACGGGCGGAATTAACTTAATATCAATATTGCTTTGAGTATAAAAATGCGTCAACTGAATATGCGAGTGTTCTCCTTGAAAAGGTAAACAGCCCCTGTCGTGATGTTCGTCCTTGTGGTTATCATGGTCGTGTGAATAATGAAGATGGACGAACTCAACAAGCCCAATGTCTTCTTGTTCTGATTTATGGCTGAAATAATGAAAAATGAGATGTGGTATTTTAAATAACTCGTGCAACTCGGTGGTTGAGCCAAGAAAAGCAACTAATAATGTTATGGAAATAAACCGTTTCATCGGAGACAAAGATAGAGAATTTATTTATTTCCTGTTTTTGTTTTTGTATGCAGGGTGATTTGGCTCTTTTGACTTTGCCCCTGCGGTTGGCTTTTGTGGTTGGGGGCAAAGGCAAATGTGCCAAATGTGC
>SCSP01000162.1 GCA_004297845.1 Bacteroidota bacterium
GAACATAAATGACACAGATGATTATGATAAACTTATGACGCTCGCAACTTTTTGGCTAAAGCCGATTTTTATGCTGTTTCAGTAGCCACGACCTTAAGGTCGTGGCAAATAATTTAAACAACAAGGACTTTAGTCCAGACTACGAAAGTCCTAAAATTGTGATTTTGTCAGCGAACCCCGGTAGCTACCGGGGCTGCCCAATCAGTGTCATCAGCGTTCTATTTGTATTCATTCGTGAGCAGGCGCAATGCAGCGAAACGAAGAAAAGCGAAAAAAAAAGCGGGTAGAGCAATCAAACACCAACAAACACCAACAATGAAAAAATCAAATTTACTTTTCGCCACTGAAACACAACTCAGAGCAGTTTTGTTTTTCGTATTTTTCGTATCGTTTCGCTTTTCGGTAATTTCCCAAAACATCGGCATCAACACCGATGGCGCAGCAGCCGAAACAGGCGTAATGCTTGATATAAAAGAACCCACCGCCAAAACAACCACCGCAGCGGTGCAAACATTTTTTCAGTTAAAATCTTTTGATGCAGATGCCAGTGCACTCAAGCTCCGGTTGGGTTTTAAAACAGATGCCGCTCAAGCTAACCGTTATGGGTTTATGGAATTTCTTGAAGCAGGAACGCCCACTTACCTGAACCTTGCTTTGCAGCCATCAGGCGGCAATGTAGGCATCAGAACCACTGCGCCCAATACCGTATTAGATATAAATGGCAGTTTTGCCTTTCGGCAAGGAACCGCTCTTGCGCTGGTTAATGGAACGAACAGCGACATTGCCATTGGCGCTTACAGTTTCTTCCGCATCACCGGGCCCACCGCTGCGTTTACCATCACCGGGCTTACCGGGGGAGTTGACGGCAGGATAGTAACCCTTTACAACACCACCGCGCAGGCAATGACCATCGCCAATAATATCACTTCTGCCGCGGCAAATCAAATCCTTACATTAACGGGGGCAAACATAACCACTCCTGCCGGACCCAATGCGGTGCAGCTGCAATACAACAGCACTTCGGCAAGATGGATCATGATAGGCGGGCAAAATACTGCGGCATCAGGCGGTGGCAGCGGATGGCTGCTCACAGGAAATGCGGGATTAGTGGATGCCACCAACTTTTTGGGAACTACGGCTGCTGCCGGTGATAAGCCTCTTAACTTCAGAGTGAATAATGAAAAAGCGGGAAGAATAGAAGATAGTAATACTGCCGGTAATGTATTTTTTGGTTATTGGGCAGGCAAGTCCAGCGCTGTTGGTGGGATGAATACCGCCATCGGAAGTTCTGCGCTTAATTCAACTACTGGCGGAATTGGTAATACCGCCATTGGAGTGCAATCGCTGTGGTCCAATGTCAATGGAGACAGGAATGTGGCTGTGGGGTGGAATGCACTTTATAGTACTGTAGGAAGCGACAATACCGGCATCGGAATGCGTGCACTCGCCAGCAATACAGTATGTTGTAATACGGCCATCGGAAAGGAGGCGCTTTGGTCTAACACCTCAGGAACCCCCAATATCGCCATGGGATACCGGGCGCTTTACAGCAACATAACAACGAGTTCAAATATAGCTGTTGGCAATTCCGCATTATACACAAACGCGACTGCCAATAATGTGGCTGTCGGCCATTCAGCCCTTTACTCTAACACATCGGGTGACGCTAATATTGCGATGGGTAACTCTGCGATGTTCTTCAATACCACAGGGAGGCGCAATGTCGCTATTGGAGACGGAGCGCTTACAGGGGTATCTACCCTCAGCACGGGGGATGAGAATGTCGCTATCGGGAGGTTAACGATGTGGCAGGCGACCTC
>SCSP01000163.1 GCA_004297845.1 Bacteroidota bacterium
GTTGTGATTGTGCCTGTGTTGCTCGTTATCGGCTTACGCGGGGGCTTACAGCAAATACCTATCCAGCAAAGCGATGCGTATTTTTCAAAGCACAACATTTTAAATCTGGCAGCTGTTAACTCAGGATGGAATCTGGGACAAAGTATCTGGGATAACAAGAAAAACATGGGTGTAAATCCTTATATCTATTATCCGCAGGAAGAAGCGAAGAAGACAGTGGAAGCGATATACAGGACCGAAAAGGACACAACAATTTATATACTGAAAAACAAGCGGCCCAACATTGTGATGGTGATCCTTGAAAGCTGGTCGGCAGATATGGTAAGATCGCTGGGCGGATACGACAGTATTACACCCGGAATGGAAACGATAATCCCTGAAGGAGTTCTTTTTGAAAATGCGTATGCCAGCGGAAGTTTATCCGATCAGGGCATGGCGGCAATATTCAGCGCTTTTCCTGCTCAGCCAACGGTCTCCATTATTTTCCAGCCCGGAAAATATGTAAAGCTGCCTTGTATCAATACGGAACTTCGGCAAGCCGGGTACAGCACTTCTTTTCTTTTTGGCGGACAGTTAAGTTATGGAAATATCAAGGCATATATGTATTACAACCAGTTTGACAGAATTTTGGAAGGAAGCGATTTTGCAGACGATGTCCCAACCGGAAGATTGGGTGTGCACGATGAATATTTGTATGAGCGCCAGTTGAATGAATTAAAAAATGAGAAGCAACCTTTTTTTGCCGCCATGTTCACGTTGAGCAGCCACAATCCATACGATATGCCGATGGAAAAAAAAGACAGACTCCCTTTTGACAGCGATGAAGCGGATTATGCGAACTCGGTGCATTATGCCGATGCAAAACTATTTGACTTTTTGCAGAACGCAAAAAAAGAAAAATGGTTCGACAATACCTTATTTATTATTGTGGCGGACCACAGCCATCGCTCCCCCAAACACTGGTCCATGAATCAGCCTGAATACAGAAGAATTCCTATGTTGCTTTGGGGCAACGTCATCAAAGATGAATTCAAAGGCTACCGGAATAAAAAAATATGCTCTCAGGTAGATATTGCTGCAACACTTTTTAATCAGTTGGAAATTCCTGCTTCCCGTTTTGAATGGAGTAAGAATCTATTTAACCCTCATACGCCCGGTTTTGCGTACTTTGAGACTACCGATGGATTTGGTTGGGTGAGCCCCTCTCCCATTTCCCTCCCGGGGGGAGGAGCCATATCCGGGTGTCAGTATCTTGTGTATTCCCACCCAATGAGCCGGTATTATTTTGAACAAACAATTTCAGATGAAGAAAAAAAACGTCTGGAAAAAGAAGGGAAAAGTTTTTTACAGGTGATGTTTCAGGAGTATACGGATTATTGAAAAACAAAAACCCGACAGGTGTTAAAAATTATCCGAACTTCTGAAAAGATGGTTTACACAGGAACTAATTATATTTTTTCCTTTTTCTTTTTGGTACTGCCGTTCGATTTCTCAGATTCCTTGATGGGTTTTCTGAAAAC
>SCSP01000164.1 GCA_004297845.1 Bacteroidota bacterium
GTTACACCATGATATAGCCAAAGATTTCACCTCCCTCCCCCGGTTTTTTCCAAAAATCTTTTCAGCAAAATAAACCCAAGTTTTTTGTTTAGGGAAATTACCAATTCAAGTGGAGAACAAACCCTATTCAATGAATTGACATGTCGATTATATTTTCTGTCCACCAAAACAATTCTATCGTGCACTGGCAACAAGGGTGAGTCATCCACTAAGACAGAATCACGAAATGACTCAATATAGTCAACCTTTTGTTCAGCATCTTTTACGTATATACTTTTGCGTATGCTCGGAAGATGCTTTGCCATCCACCTATCGGTATATGGTCTCCATACATCTGGCTGATGCGACAACATGATGATATGAGAAGATAAATACCTACACACCTCGATATACCCAGGGAGCTCAGGTGCGTTCTCAAGTATACTCAGGTCACTATCTATCCTGTCGCATATGGTATGACCGTTTTCGTTTCTATGCATCCATGTATCAGGTTCTCTACCATCCAAGAAAAGAGACCTAACCACACCATCGATATCGAAGAATATCACCATGTTATTCCTCCCAACTTCCATCTTGCAAGTATTCGTGTAGATATCCCATCGTGTTGAATATTACACCACACAATGCAACCATCATGCCATCTCTGGTAGAAATACCACGATGTTCCTTCCACATGTCCATGAAGTGTCGCCAGGTAGATTTCATGTAATCATTAAGTGGTATTCCTTTTTGCCAATTGTCTGATGATCTGAGTTTCCCGTCTGCTTGTATTCTGTGCTCATGCATATACTTTGCATATGATTCGATGGCCAATGGAGACAGGAACCCCTCATAATCCAATTTTTCGCTATCGTCTCCTCTAATTGCGCCAGTTGAATATTTACGCATCTTTTCTTTCATTTTTACCTATGTCCCCCTTATACATCCATACATACTGGTCTGGCCGTTAATATGGTGGCACACCAACCACATAACATTCTATTGCTACCATCTGCAGTTTTTACCATGTATTTTTCCTGATATTCTCCGCCGCAAAGGTCACATATTCTTATTGTTTCAATGGAATCTTCACTCTTTCCCATGTTCTTTCCTCGTTTTTTTTGCATGACAGGATCGGCACAAACCCTGACCATTGTTTAGGTCTAACTTATCCCCTCCTTGATCCATTGGAATAATATGGTCAGCCTCGGTCGCCAACGTATATCTTCCATGCCTTTCGCATTCGGAACAGATTGGAGAAGAATATAAAACTTGTTCTCTCCATTTCCTGTGGGATGAATCATATCCCCGTAAGAATGAAGATTTTCGATTGACCTCCTTTCTACCGTGAATAGAACATGGCATCATGTTATTACATTTTGGAACGTTACATCCCATTTTAGGCTTCGTCGGCAAGTATCCCCCTTAAGATGCTTGATACAGTTGCGCAACATGATATCTTCTCGCCATGTTCCTGGTTGCACGATATACCTCCCAATCCTTGCACTATATCTTTCATGCTTATACCTGCGGTTATTGCAGTATTAATGCCCCACTCTATTCCTGCCAACATTGCACCAGCACACCCACCAGCTTTTCCCATATGGATAAAAACGCGTAAGGTTTCAGCTGAAACTACCGTTACATATATTGTTCCGCAGGGTGTCTCTGTGCTGTATGTCTTACTTTCGTCAATTTTTCTCATTTCCATCCTTTTCGTTTACCATGGTACACACCATATCTATTTTTGTGCTTATAATTGAAACCCATATATAATACGTGTCAGGATAATCTGATGTGAACGTAATAGCATATGGTATTCCTTCAGTTTTCATTTCTTGTTTCTCCTACCTGTATATTTTCCTTCCTTGCGCAGTGAGGATATATGATATTTTAAACACTCCATCGATATTCCTAACCTGCAAGCTATTTTATTATAGGCGTATCCATCGGCGGCGAGCTCCAAAAATCTTTTTTTAATATTATCTACCGTTTCCCTTTTGAGATAATGCATTTATTTTTTCCTCAATATGTCCAGTATAGCATCTACCCTGTTCAATATGTCGGATAGTATCTCACTGTCCCCAGTGTATGTCTTTTTTATTGTTTCGTCATTGCTGGATGTGTCATTCCCGAATGGGTCTTCATCTTTTAACTTTTCTGTTTCCCTTATTTCTGCTACACCAGATATTTGAATTTCCTTCTTTCCACTGTAATATCTAATGGCGGCAGAACTTGATGTAATATTCACATTTTTGTTATTAAACTTTTCTAATTTAATTTTAGGATACCACCAGGTAAAAGCAATTTCTTCACCATTCACATTCAATCTCGCCTTCTGCATGGTATAATCTTTTCCTGCCTTACTCTTTCCTTCCACCTTTTCTCGCACGTCATACAAAAAGCCAGACACTTCGTTTAATTTCTCAAATTCCGTCGATTCTTTCATTTTCCACCTCCTAAAAGTTTAAAACAAAATGTACATTCTTCATTTGTAATAGATACCCAAGTTTCGCAGTGTGGACACTTTAGTTTCTTTGAATCTGTGTATGTAGACTTGAAACTTTTAAAGATTTCCTGGTATGTTGGAAGCGTGCATGGATGGAATGCATCACCCTTTATTGACGTAGCTCCAAACATTTCAGTGTAAATGTCGTTTATCATCTTTTTATTCTCCTATTATATACTATTTTTTGTCGTTTGTCAAGTATTTTTTTGGCATTCAACGAAATCACAAAACCGCATTAGAACTAAATCTTCCGTGTGCTTTTTCCCTGTAAGATGAACGATAACTAATGGTATCTTGTCTCCTTTTGTATTTTTTTCCGCCTGTAACATAAACCTTTCACCAATAAAACTTTTCCTTCCTTTAACCTCCACTGAATATTTATTGGTCTCGATATCTTCACCTCCGAAAATACCTACCCGTCTCGCTTCCATACCAACAGAATTAATCATCTTCGTTATTGCCTTTTCCGTATTTTTTCCACGTTTTCTGTTCGTCATATTCTCCTTCTATGTCCCAGGGCGTCGTTTGAATAAATTCACTTCCCCGTACGAGTTTAAATTCACAGGTAAGCCCTTTTGGGTTTAGATTGTCCTGCGCCCAATTTTTTCCAACCAATATCTTTGCCTTGCCGCCATCCAAGGCTATTGCAATTCTCGCCTTTTCAAGTCCTTTCTCACCTCCTATTGGCATGTCTCTTGTTGATGGTTTTTGTATCCCTATTACCGCAATTCCGGTAGTTAACCGCCTGAATATATTCTTCACCATGTCGCCTACTTCAAAGAAATCCTTCGTAATTTCGAGGAAATCTATAATATTTATGGCATCTGGTACTATAACATCTGAAAAGTCACCATATCTGTCAACCCATACGATATCGTCCCGCAGGTCTTCAAGCGATACTTGAAGTTTCTCGGAAATGCTGATTAGCCTCTTTTTTAGCTCAAATTCTCCCATTTCTGACGAAAAAAAGTATATTTGCTTCTTTTTTCTATTCATTGCTGCGATATTTAATAGAATGGCAGTTTTTCCAGCGTCTTTTGCCCCACCTATGATAACTACATTCTTTGGGTAAGTGAGTGCATAGTTGTGAATTCCAAGCGGATATTCAATTGGGAAGTTACCGGAAATATCAGCATTGTACCAATCTATGAGTTCCTTCTTATCGTCAATGAGACGAAACTGGCCATTTTTATTTCCAACACGTTCTATTATTTTCTTGTCGATAAGCCTTCCAAGACTTTTAGATAGGTTTTTAGTCTCTTCCCTCAACGATAACTGTAAACCTCTATGGACATCTGAAAATAAAAATATTCCCCTCGAAGACATAACCCATTCTTCCACCTCCTGGGATAATGTTTTCTTGTTTTCGTTACCTACGTTCTGCTCATATTCTATCGTCGCCTCCAATTTTTCTGCCTCCTCACATAAGTTTTTGAACGTATCTACCGCTTGTACACCAACAGAAACAAACATTTCATTTAAGTCAACATATTTCATGTCCGGTGTCTTTTTAACATTGTATACTTCAATGCCAATACTCATTAGTCTTCTACTTACCTGTTCCATACCTCTATTACCGGCTGTATCCCAATCGAAACAAATGTGCACCCTTTCGGTTTGGTACTTTTTGAACAAATCAATGTGGTCGTGGGTGAATCCATTTACTCCATAGCAGGGAATCACATTTTGGAATCCTGCCCCGTAAAGAGTAATGGCATCTATGATGGATTCTGTCAGGATGATAGATTTATGTTTTTTCAATGCGTGGGAATTCCATACACCCGTCTTTTTACCTGGAAGATATAGATGGTTATTACCTTCATTGTTGGTCCTTCTACCATACACACCAACACAATCCATACCATTGTCATCAAGGATTGGAAAGATAACACATTCATAGAACATCTCGTTTCCCTTAGGGTTTAGAATTCCAACTTTGGAAAGTTTAGATACGGTAACAATATCATTTTCTTGGATTTCTTGTCTTAAGTTTCCTGAACAGTATCCGAGGTAAAAGTCGGAAATGGATTGTTCGGTAATTCCTCTGCCCTTAAGGTATTCAATTGCTTTCTCGCATTTAGACAAGTTTTGATGGTAGAAATATGCTGCATAGTTTAAAATTTCCATATGGTTAATTTGTAAACCATTTCCTTTACTATCTGACGACAACTGACGACAACTGACGACAACTGACGACAACTGACGACAACCTGACGACAACTGACGACAACTTCCATCCACCAACCAATCGATTGCATCACCAATACTGTAGCCTGTTTGCTTTGCTACGAAGTCAATCACATCGCCATCGACGCCACATCCAAAGCAATGATATCTGTTTTTTTCCTGTAAAAGAGTAAATGACGGCACTTTCTCTGCGTGAAACGGGCACAATCCCACGTAATTATTACCCTTTGGTTGCAGTTCTATACCAAAAGACCTTACTACGTCTACTATATTTCGTTCCTTTGCAATTTCCATTTTGCTCATAATTTATAAACCATTTCCTTTACTATCTGACGACAACTGACGACAACTGACGACAACTGACGACAACCTGACGACAACCTGACGACAACCTGACGACAACCTGACGACAACTTCCCTTGAAATAGAAAATATCTTCCCCATCTTTCTTTTTAAAGGCGTCTCTACCTATGTCTTCTCCTATTACCCCATAAGATGAACATATTACGCTATCCTTATGGGGGTATGTTGTATTGTTACTATGTATATATATTAGTGTGTTAAGTGTGTGTTGTTGTTTTAGTAATAGAGTAGTAAAACCAAAAGAATATATATAACGTATAATCTTTAGTACTCTTCTTTCTTTTTCTTTTTCTTTGGTACTTTCTTTTTCTTTTTCTTTTTCTTTTTTCCCGTGTACGGATAATGTTAGGTTGATATTACAACTCACCTTGTCACCTCCCTTATTATTTATACTTGATTTTTTCGAACGCCTTAGCCAGTTGCCAGCCAACCTTGCCCCGCACAGTACGCCACATTTAATGTCTTTTTCATCTGCTATCATGCCGAACACATGCACGTCAAGCGGAGAGGCGCAATCAATCCTCACTTGTTTCTTCATCAGCCGGGTACAGGGCGCACCATGCGGCCCCACGATGAACTTTTCACCCCTGAAGCACTCCATGATGTCATTATACTTTCTCTACCTCAAAACCTTCACTTCCCGGCCTATCCACCTTTCAACGTCAGAAAGAAAACGGCTGTTGTCCTGGTGTTCATATTTTAGCGTGTCGCAGTAAATTACTTCCACGTTTTCGCCCTTGAAATGCTCTATCGCTACTTTAGCGCCACAGTCGAAGCAGCCCTGCAACTAACCCAAACAATAATACGGGGAGGAAATAAAAACGGCCTAACAAATTGCTCAACCAGACGCTGGGTAACACTGGTTTGATTTTCACTCATGCTTTTTCTCCGCGCTGGTTAGCATAGCGTTATACCATCCTCACAATCAAGACATATTTGATGCTCTGTCCAATATGGAGCAATCCTTGTTTTAAACTTTGCACCACAGCGAAGGCATACTACTATCTTTGTTTCTATTTTACTGTACCAATATTTCATTTGTTTTCCTTTCTAACCGGTCATTTGAGCAGATAAACGGCTCAAGCGGTCGTTATCGGAAAGTGGATGCCCGCAATTACAGCATGTTAATCTTTTTTCGTCCATCAGAACCTCCTATATGCTCAAAATCGAGCTGTAATCAAAAATAAGACGTTATTGTAATAAAGACATATCGTAATGTGTCCTTGCCATTGTTTTTACAACCTTGCCCCGCACAGTTCGATTTTTGGGCATATTATTTACCTGCAACTGACGTATTTTCTTTTTCTTGCTTTTTTTGGCATATTCCACTTTTTTGATCGATATACGTTCCTTTGGATATGCCCCCTTAAACATTGTTCTTATTTCTAATATTTTATATTTTATTTTGTTGGGTTCATACTGCACTACTCCAATAATCTCTTCTCCGACCCAAATTCTCAACTTTGGGTTACCTTTTGCTGCATTTACTGCCTCGTTTTTTGTTGATTTTTTAGGCATTTTATTTTCTTTCTTTTGTGATATCTATGATACAACAATATAAACACATGTGACATAAATTGAAATCTTCCATATCGCTACAGGCTGTACGCTCTATCCTATCGACAGAGTCTAATACACATCTGTATGTAACTTGTACTGTGTTCACGTTCTGTTCTTTCAATATGTTCAGTTCACTTTTTGAGACTTTTTTTGACATGTAAACCTTCCTTTTTATTCTCTCCGCCTGGTTCCAAAAATACCCGGAATCCTTTTTTCTTCCACATCCCAGATACAAATTATATGCAATATCTTTTGTTTCCATTGACATATCAATTTTCCTTTATATGTTCACAGGCCTCATTCCATACATGATCTATAATAAGACTTGACAATGCTTTGTTCCATGCGTTACACCTTGTTCTTACCTTGCAATCTTTCCTATTGTCACACTTAACACAAATTTTTGTTTCAAGTTCGAAAAGTTTTTCGTAATCAATATAACTTTTCATGCGTCACCCCACGAATTGTCATTTTCAAGATAGTGTGTCCAGTACCATACCTCTGTTTGCTTCTTAAGGTCATCCCCACCTTCTGAATTCCATCCCCTTTCGGTTGCCTGTTTTTGAAATTCTTCACAACCCTCATTTTTCCTAAGGCATTCTTGGAATTTATCTTCCGTGCATTTTAGGCATATTGGAGCATTTTTTGTTATTGCTCCATCATCGCAAACAAAATATTCTCTGTATTTCTCGATAGTTATCATGTTACACCTAATCCCTTACTTGATGTTTTATATGGTTCTTGTATGAATTTACAATACATTTATGCGATATATTCTTTCCAACCATAATCCAACCCCCGCATGTGCATTCAGCCGAAGGCGTACCTTCTGGAGTAACAAGTATTGCATGAGGATATCCATTGTTTGATGTGGATTCAAACACTTTATAGGACGTGTCTGTAACGTTATCATACATTACATAAATTTTCATGACTACACTTCCTTTTGTTCTTCAAATATTGCAATCTTTGGTGAAATGCCCCAATGGGACAAGTGTTTGCAATTGATTTCGATGCCAATGCAGAAATTACCAGTTGACCCGTCGCAATAAAACTTACTCTCCATCCCACAGTAGGGACATTTTACAGGCAGATATTCAACATTGTCCTCTTCCTTAACGTGCTTGTCATGCTCCTTTGAAATCTCATCTTCCAGCAAGCATGTCTGTTTGCATAATTTCCACTTCCCGCATGAACAATTGGCTTTTGCGTAACCCAACGACTCAATATTCAGAATGTGTTTTCTGTTATTTTCGTGTTTTTCTATTCCAACTTTCCTGTGATCTTCTACATGTTTGGCATGTCTGTGTATTATTTCCCCAATGGGAATTTCGTACTTACTCAGCAGCTTCCATAGGGTGCAAGAACAGTAAGCATGGGTATTGGAATGCTTTTCCATCACAAGTTCATGTCCACATTTTACAATACCATCCTCTTCCAAAATTTCATACGGAAGGTTTGTTTCTGGGTCGTATCTTGTTTCCCTTGTCATAGTAATTCTCTCTTTCATCTTGTTTTTTCCTTAATCTCGTAATTTTTAGCCGGCCTAAGTCTTCTTAGTCTTCCTGTTTTCCTTGATGCCTTTCCCGCTATTGCTCGATCATGTTTCGACTGAAAAACCCTTTCTAAGTATTCTCTTGACATTTTTTCTCCTCCTTTTTCTTTAATCTTCCATAAAATAAGCTTTGCTCGTATCTAAGGGCTGGCCACCATCCATGCTTGACATCTTTTCCGTTTTCGGAAAGTAATTGACTTGCTTTAGCCAGAGTAATTTTTGCTCCATAATATGTAGCATGTTCTCTCAAAAGCCATGCCGCCGTTCTTAAGTCATTTAAGTCTGTTCTATGTTCTTTTATCATTTCTTTTGCCTCCATGTAAATATTACTTAGCAAAACTTATACCAACACGTTCATAAAATTTTCGTGACGTACCTATGGGTGTAAGTCCAACTTTGAAGTTTTTTTTGGCAGCAATTCTCATTACCTTTTTCATGAGTTTCCTTCCTACTCCCTTGAGTCTGTGCTGTTCCGCCACGAAAAGGATATCTACCCAAAGAAGTTCCAAGTTTGGAAGTATAGAATATTGTATTACCCCAACAGTTTCCCCATCTATTTCAGCAAAGTAGTATTTATACCCATCCGGGTCATATTTGATGTCGTCTGAAACTATTTCAACCAACCTGTCTTGTGTCTTAAGGAACTTGGGATTATATTGGCGCGTTATTTTTATTGTCATTTGATTGTACCTGTTCTTTGAATGTCTTTGGTTCGTAATAGAACATTTCTGCAGCTTCTTCTATTCCTTGCGCTACGTAATAATACTTTGCCTTTAGTTCAATGTCTTTTGTTACATGGGCTTTTTCTTCATATTTGCGTACCTTTGCCATTAGAATTTCATATGCTTGCCTAATGTCCATTTCAATCCTCCTTTTTGTTCTCAGGTTTCCTTCTACCTTTGCAGTGTGGCGTTTCGTCCGTAGAACTTACTACCGCCCCTTCTTACACAGGCTTTCCAGTTTTCTCTTGGCATCCCTGGTCACCTGCAGCATGAAGTCGTCGTGCCCCAGGTCATCGATCATGGAGTTTACCCGATGACCCCTGAGAGTTTGTTGAGGTCTCATAACCTCTTATACATTATATATAGCATTACTTGTGCCAACTTTTTAAAATTATTTTTCTATTTAAAATCAATAACTTAGATTTTTAGGTAACCCAAAAAGTGACAAGTTATGTCACCCTTTTTGACATATTATGTCACATGCCATATAGACCATTGATAATAGCCAAACTATGATGTCCCCACTTAGTTATATTTGTGACATTTTTTGACATAAAAAAACGGTAAGCATGATGGAGGGTTCACACTTACCGCCTTGCCGCATCGTATGTGCGGTATCTTAATACCACTGAATGGCAGAAATTTTTATTCCCTGTTGAGTCCTATCAATTTTTTCTACATAGAACTGCATATTGTTATATAATCCGTTTGTTATGGTTATGGTATCACCTACCAATAGGTTTACGTACTCCCAAAAAACATCGAATTGCAACATAAGTAATGGATACTTTTGCTGAAGCAATTTAAATGTAATTAGGTTGGTTGCACATGTATCGTTTCTGATATGATTGAACTCAATATTTTCAGAATAAGTCCCATACTTTGATATTGACGTTGCATCTGATGTGGATACCGTCTTGATCCAATCACTTTCCGTTTCCATCTTCACGTATGCTTTCTTATAGGATGCTGTAATTGAATTCTTGATGTCTTTTTTAGGTGAACTCCCAAACACAAACCTACCATATTCTCCCGATACCATTGTTGAGTCTATGGTTGCAATTGAGGTTGGTGCAGATGAAGGTAGTACGGTCAGTGTCCACTTTCCCTTAATATATTGTATCGTACTACGACATTCTTCGCATAATTCGGACAGGAATTTGGAAGGTGTGATACTTTCCGATACATATGTATCCAGACTGTATCCGTTGGCAACATAAAAGCTTTGTGCAGTAGTGAAGGAATCAATATCTATCTCACTGTCAGATATACCAAGTTGCGTGTTCAGAAAGTGATATATTACCTGTCCTGGATTGTTGGAAGTAAGTGAAGTTGCCATAACCAAAAAATTGTCGATACTTTGAATTGGTATGTTCCCAGTAAGTGCTACTGTCCCAGTTTTAGAGGCAGACCCAGACTTCGTAAGTGTAGGATTATATATAATTTCCTTCCAAACTTCGTATACGCGTGGCGTACCACCCAAATCGGAACTGAAATCTACGCCTTCATCCCAGTTTGTGTATCCAGAATATTTTCTAACTGTATATGTAACAGTATCGCCACCTGTGGCAGGTAGTGCACTGTAACTGCCATTACTCCCACTTTTCCAGTTTAATCCCGATGCGGCTGCGTACTTAATCCAGAAATATTGTTCTGTTATTGTACCATAACTTGTTCCTGAAAAATATACATTCAGAACAGTTGAACCTGAACCATATGCATAGGTTGCGTCACATCCATCATAAGCGTTAGAGGTGTTTGTCCAACCTCCCCCTCCACCTACCGGGTATGGATTTTTTGAAGCTCCAGTCGATGAAAATCCTATCGTATCTGACACCCCTATGCCATCAGTGAGGCTTAAATTGGTTGAATCTACAGTTATAATTCCTGTACTTCTAACATATTGTCTACCGCCGGAAGTGACAGACCCAACCCCTGATGTGATTCGATATATGCCATTTCCAATCTGTGCGTAGACATTATCAACAGTACATGGATACTTTGAAACCAATGAATAATAATAAGATTTCACTTCCCAAATTGTTGTTGTCGCAGAATGAGCGACTGCGGTTGTGCCACTTACGCCTCGGGTTACCCCTGTAAGAACGTAACTTGTTATTCCCGTATAGCTTATTTTTTCGTCATCTATTTGTACCGTTCCACTATTTGGAAACCTTGCAGATTCAGAAAGCGTTATACCTGTGGTTTGTGATGCATTAATGGCTGATACCAACTTTGTATTTGCGCCCCAGTCGGTCTTTACGGTTGGGATCATGATTTGCGATCCATACAGAAAAGGCACTATCTTACCTGCGTCTTCATAAGCATAAGGATAGTCTGTAAGATTTACGACTGGTTCTATCCACTTGTCATCAATATTCGTAACTTTTGAACAAAGATTGAGCGTGAATTTTGATGTGTCAATTTCATTTACTTCATCTATAATGTATTTATTTATGCATGAAAGTCCAGAAAAGGTGTCACCTTCCCTGTAAGCCTCATATATAGTACATTCAGCACCAAGCCAAGGATAGGTATCTCCACGCTGAATAAGGTAAGAACTTGAACCGTATGGGTCATTTCGCAATGTAACTTTTACATTGGTGTTATATATGTCTGATGTGACCCGCTTAATTTCATCATCCAGTGATGTTATGTCAATTATATAATTCTCCCATGTAATTCCTGCGATATTA
>SCSP01000016.1 GCA_004297845.1 Bacteroidota bacterium
GCAAAATATTTGCTTTGTGATTATCAGGAAATTTTACCGAATACATTGGAAGAATATTTATGGGGAGATAAAAGCGTAATTGATAAAATCAGGGCGGACAAGAAGTTAAGCTATGATGACGCATGCATCTCTGTAGAAAATGAATTCCGTGAGATGAACAGAAGTATTTTGTCGGATGAAAAATACAGAGATGTTTTTTTAGAGAAATGGCTCCAAGCTTCCTGTCGCCAGTTGTACAATTTTGAAGCAGGTAGAATACCGCCTTTGCTTGAGGGATACAGCTTATACCCCAATATTGTATGGCATTATGATCGAGAACTCCTTGCCTACAGGTATTCAAGACAATCCAGAGATTTGATGGATTATTCCCTCATTAATTCGATTCAGAACTATAATGTGGTGCTTTCGATATTATATATCCTGGTCGTAATTACTACTGTGTCAATAAAAAATCGACATACGATATCGGGCTTCGCATTTTTGTTTATCGTAATCCTTTTCGGATATTTGATTAACGTGTTCGTTTGTGAGTTTTTTAGCAATCCCTCCGAGCGCTTCAGCGGTAGAATGATATGGCTTTTTCCCCTTATAGCAGGTATCGATTTGCTATCCAGGATACGGTCATACTGGAGTAGAAAGCAGACAGATTAAGTCTCTGCTGTACGCCAGTTTTAGCTCAAAAAAATCACTGATTTTATGCATTGATCCTACTTCTTTTTGTTATCAATTTTGTTAATAATTATGTCAAATTATCTCTTTTGCGGAGCTTCAGAATGGGTCAAAAAAGCTACATTCGAGCACATAAAAAAACATCAATTTTTCATAGATAAAATCACCTATGGCTGAAGATAAGATTATTCCGGTAAATATTGAAGATGAAATGAAAGCCGCCTACATTGATTATTCGATGTCGGTGATCGTTTCCCGTGCCTTGCCCGATGTGCGTGACGGACTTAAGCCCGTTCACCGCAGGGTTTTGTACGGAATGCAGGATCTGGGGGTTTTTTCCAACCGCCCGTACAAGAAGAGCGCGAGAATAGTAGGGGAGGTGCTCGGAAAGTACCATCCGCACGGAGATTCTTCGGTTTATGATACAATGGTCCGCATGGCTCAACCATGGTCTCTGCGCTATCCTTTGGTG
This sequence comes from Bacteroidota bacterium, assembly GCA_004297845.1. Classification (GTDB taxonomy): domain Bacteria; phylum Bacteroidota; class Bacteroidia; order Palsa-948; family Palsa-948; genus Palsa-948. The sequence continues at coordinate 1,142 of SCSP01000016.1, forward strand.
GATGGACAGGGTAACTACGGTTCGGTGGACGGTGATCCACCGGCTGCGATGCGTTATACCGAAGCACGCATGACCAAAATGGCGGAGGAAATGCTTTCGGATATTGAAAAAGATACGGTTGATTTCAGACCAAACTTTGATGATTCGCTGCAGGAGCCCACCGTTCTTCCAAGCAGAATTCCACAACTGCTTATGAATGGCGCTTCCGGTATCGCGGTGGGAATGGCAACCAACATGCCTCCGCATAACCTTACTGAAATTGTAAACGCAACGATCGCTTATATTGACAATCGTGATATTGATGTTCCGGGTTTGATGCAGTATGTGAAAGCGCCTGATTTTCCTACAGCGGGAATTATTTATGGATTTGAAGGCGTTAAAGAAGCTTTTGAAACAGGAAGAGGACGCATTGTGATGCGTGCAAAATACGATGTGGAAGAATTGAAAGGCAGAGAGAGAATTATTGTTTCTGAAATTCCATACCTGGTTAACAAAGCAAAGCTGATCGAAGATACGGCAAATCTTCTTTCTGATAAAAAGATAGAAGGCATTTCCGATATACGGGATGAATCCGACCGAGACGGAATGCGTATTGTGTATGAGTTAAAGAAAGATGCCATCGCAAAAGTGGTGGTGAACAATCTTTTCAAACACACGGAACTGCAAACCAGTTTCAGCGTGAACAACGTGGCGCTGATCAACGGTCGTCCACAGCTGCTGAATCTTAAACACCTCATAGCAAGTTTTGTTGATTTCAGGCATGAGGTTGTTGTGCGCAGAACGAAATATGAACTGGCAGAAGCGGAAAAACGCGCGCATATTCTGGAAGGTTATCTCATCGCAATTGATAACCTGGATGAAGTGATTAAACTTATCAGAGCTGCCAAAACCCCTGAAGATGCCAAGAACGGATTGATAGCCCGCTTTAAATTCAGCGAGGAACAGGCAAAAGCAATTCTTGAACTCCGTTTACGTGTTCTTACAGGACTTGAGCGCGATAAGATACGTGCGGAGTATGACGATCTCATGAAAATGATCTCATTCTTAAAAGATGTTTTGGGTGATGAAATTCTCCGCTATGAGATCATCAAGAACGAACTGAACGAGGTAAAAGAAAAATACGGAGACGAACGCAGAACGGAAGTGGTTTATGGCGCAGATGAACTGAACATGGAGTCGCTCATCCCCGATGAAAAAGTGGTGGTAACCATTTCACACATGGGCTACATCAAACGCACCGATCTGAAAGAATACCGCAAGCAGAGGAGGGGAGGTACCGGATCCAAAGGAAGCGCTACACGCGAAGAGGATTTCCTGGAACACATGTTTGTTGCCAGTACCCATAACTATTTGCTTTTCTTCACACAGAAGGGACGATGCTTCTGGCTACGCTGCTATGAAATTCCGGAAGGAAATAAGACCACAAAAGGACGTGCTATTCAGAATATCATTCAAATTCCGGGCGATGATAAAGTGAAGGCTTTTGTGAACGTAAAAAATCTCACGGATGAAGAGTACCTCAAGAATCATTTTGTGGTGATGTGCACTAAACAGGGCACGATCAAGAAAACAACCCTTGAAGCCTATTCACGCCCCCGTGCGAACGGGATCCATGCCATCAGCATTGATGAAGAAGCAAAGGATGAATTGATAGAAGCAAAACTCACGGACGGAAAATCAGAGATCATGATCGCGCTCAAATCAGGAAAAGCATGCCGTTTCCCTGAATCCAAAGTGCGGCCCATGGGAAGAACCGCAGGCGGTGTACGTGGAATTAAATTAGATGAAGAGATAAAAGACGATGAAGCCATCGGAATGATCTGCATCAACAGTCCGGAACAAACCGTGCTGGTGGTTTCTGAAAAAGGATACGGCAAGCGTACGCCTGTGGATGAATACCGCATCACTAACCGTGGCGGAAAAGGAGTACGTACGATTAATATCACTGAGAAAACAGGAAAACTGATAGCGCTTCGAGATGTAACCAATAGTGATGACCTGATGATCATCACTACCAACGGGATCACCATTCGTATGTCAGTTTCCGATCTGCGGGAAATGGGCAGAGCTACGCAAGGGGTTCGTGTAATAAACCTGAGCGATGGCGATGAGATAGCTGCCGTGGCAAAGGTGGATGTGGAAGCGAAGGAGCAAAGTGTTGAAACAACTTTGCCGCCATCTGCAGAAACAACTGGAAGTTCGGAGGATGCAGATGATGAACCGGAAGTAGAAGAGGAAAAGCCTGTTTAAAAAAATCTTTCCGAAGCATTGAACTTTGGAAAGATTAAAAAAAATGCAAGTTCAGATCATTTGTACTTCTCCGCCTTTTCGGTTTCACCCAGCAGGGCGTATATTTTACGCAGACGCTGCTTAACAGCAGCATCAGGTTTTAGGGCATAATACTGCTCGAAATATATAATTGCACTTTTGAAATTACTGTCGCTTTTTGCTTCGTATTCTTTGGCTTTTGTTGTTTCTTTAGGAGGCAGATCATTAAATTTTTTGTTCCAATCGTTTCCGGCATTAAAATAAAGCGCACCTAAATTGAACAGCGTATACTCACTTTTGGGGTTTATTTCTACTGCCTTCAGATATTCTTTCTCCGCTTTATCAAGCTCGTTTAATTTTGAATAAAGATTCGCTAAAACAGAATGTAAAACATCACTGTCCGGGCTTAATTCGACTGCAGTCTCCAGTTTCTTCCTGAGTAAGTCGTTTTTCTTCTGCATCATCAGAATGTCAATTTGCATGGTAAGAAGATCCATGTTGTCATCAAAAAGTGCGAGTCCCTTATCCAGGTAGGATAGGGCAGAGGCTGTATCCTTCTGTGCCAGACAGGTTTTTGCAAGAGAAGAGTATATGAGAGGCATTTTGAAATTAATCGCAATGAGTTTATCCCCGATCTCTCTCACCTTACTGACGTTGTTTGCCGCATAGTAAGCTCTGTATTCAATATAGGTGATGTTTTCTGAAGTAACATTTCTGCGTTTGAGCAATTCATCGGAATCATAGGGCAGTACTTTTTTCAGAAGGTCACAACCGGCAGTTGCTTTATCATACTGCTGAGCTGGGATGTAATATTTTTCTACTTTATTTAGAAGGCCGGAGGCGGAAGTTGAAAGTCCTCCTTTCACATCATCTTTGTATACTTTGTTTTTATCCAGCTCAAGGCACCGGATATAACTCTCAACCGCTTTTTCGGATGCTTCCGCATCCAGTTGGTTTACCTTCAAACTTGTGTCCTGATGAATGGCCTGATACACCATTCCTCTGTGTAACCAGGCTTTTGCAACACCCTGCGTATTTTCATGTACAACGGATGCATCAGCGGCAGCCTTGGCTTTGTCCAATCTCTTTTCTTTAAGATACATGTAGGAATTCTGCACTTGGATGTTTTGACAGTCCCCTTTTGTTCCACCAAAGGGGAGAAGATTTGTCAGCACGTAGAGGGCAACAGTAAAAATTATTTTTTTATTTTTCATTTGCTCTATTGTTCTTCATTCAACTTCTTCTCCCTTTGGGGCGGGGGCGAATTAATCCAATGTAACCTTTTTAAGCTTAATGTTGTCCATATTATACTTCTTCAACTGCGCCTCAATAGCCACTTTATCTCCAACAATAACGGTGTTTATTTTATCATTGGTTATGTATTTTTTGATCTGCGTATTTACCTCGTCCTTGGTAATGTTCTTTAATATCCCATTCTGTTTGGCAGCGTAATCACTCTCCAGGTTATAGGTAAGAATGTTGGTGAGAAAATTAAGTTTCTGATACGCTGATTCGTATTTGATGGCCTCCTGGTTCAGCAGGGAATTTTTAGTAAACTCCAATTCCTTGTCAGTAATTCCGTTCACATTGTATTCCTTCAACTCTTTACTGATCTCGGCAAGTGACAAGGCGGTAGCTTTTCTTTTTACGGATGAAGAGATCGTAAATTCTCCCGAGTAGTTGTCCCCACTGAAGCCGGAATAAATACCATACGTATAGCCTTTGTCTTCACGTAAATTGAGATTAAGCCGGCTGTTGAAGTTGCCCCCAAAAATAAAATTGGCAACTTTGTTTTTAAAGAAATCACCGTAAGGCTCAAATTTAATGGATGTATATCCCATGCTGATCACCGAGGAGGATGCTCCTGAAATGTCATAAATAAAAAATTGTTCGCCCTGTTGAGGCTGCGGAGCGGGTGGGGTAGGAAGGGTAACATTTTTAGCTGTCCAACGGTTCAGTATTTCTAGCTTTTGTTTGGCTTCCTGTTCGTTAAGTCCACCCACGATGGTAACTTTACTGAGTGAAGGGGTGTAGAATTTATCATAGTAATCCTTTATATCCTGCAATGTTATTTTTTCAACAGACTTAACGGAGGTGGGAGTTCCAAACAATGTTTCTCCATATAATACGTAATCAAATGCTTTGCCCGCCATCACATCGGGCTGCCTTTCCTGCTGTTTGATATCGGCTTTTGTCTGTTTTTTTATACGCTTTAGGTCTTCTTCTTTAAATGCAGGATTAAATAATTTTTCTTCAAGAACCTTGAGCGTAGGATCTAAATTACGTTTCAATGCCCTGACCGAAATGGTAGTATTTGTTTTATCTGCATAAATGAATATGCTGCTTCCCAATTTATCCAGTTCAGCTTCAATTTGTTCAGGGGTATAGTTTTTTGTGCTCTCCTCCAGCATATTAGCGGTGAGCTCAGCCAGACCTATCTTTTTAAGATCCTGATGAACTAATTCCCCGCCTTCCATTTTTATGTTGATATGCACAAAGGGTGTCTCCTCAAAAGTAGTACCAATAGCTTTAATTCCATTAGCAAGTGAAAACCGATAGGTATCCGGTACCTTAACTGTTTTAGGTGCTCCAGCAGTTGGCCTGACAGCACGATCAAAATTATCAGGATTGGATTGGTATGCTAACCCTTTGTACTCAGGATTAGCCGGAAATGCCTGGCCTGCATACGGATTAACGCTCTTTGCCGAATCCTTAGGACTCATAATAGGGTAGGTGTTCAAAATAGCAGCTCCCGAGCCTTTAATATACTTATTGAATACAC
>SCSP01000165.1 GCA_004297845.1 Bacteroidota bacterium
CTCGAGAATTGGACACAATACCATTATTTCAATTCAAAATCAACCCCTTGCTTATGATTTCGCAAAAGGAATTTGGCGGAATGTTCGAGTATCGTTTGCGAAAACATTTTTCACTTGAGGTGGGTGGTGGAGTAAATGTGCCTTTATCTTTTCCATGGGAAACATCTAATACGGGAGTACGCTTTACAGTTGGAGAGGGTTTTACAATTAGAACGGGAGCTCGTTTTTACTCAAAATCGAGAATGTATTTTAACCCCATGATTTTCTATAGGCAGATGACATATCGAGATCGATATTATGGGTATCCCGATCAAGGGAGTTTTGGTGGTATTGATGAGCCAAGATACCGTGCTAAAGGTTTGCGAGAGGATTATTATATCAAAATTGTAGACGAGTATAAGCAAGTTTTTTCTGTGCAAGTACTATTTGGATTGGGAAGGGAATTATTTAAAAGATTTATAGTTGATATGTATGTTGGAATAGGCGGTAGATATAAATACAAGCAAAAAGGAATAATATATGATAATTATTATTTAAGAGGTCAATTGCAACAATCAACATATTATTCTCCTCCTAAAAAAGAAAAGGCGGATGGTTATGTGCCAACAATACAAGCCGGTATTCAAATAGGTATTCTTAAGTGGGAAAAACATTCTATCTAATTTAAATGAACCTACTATGAAAAAAAATATTTTTATATGCTTATCATCCTTTGCTTTATTTTTTTATTGTATTCCTTCCAATGCTCAACCAACGCATGAGCAGCAAAACTTACAGAAGTACTGGATTTATCGGGAGCGCATGAAAAATTATATGATTACTGCCAGTGCTTCGGGCTGCAATGTTCCTTCAAAAAGCAGGTCTGTTGTTTCTGATCAATTGAGTTTTAGCGATTCTTTTTGGCAGATATCCTACTGGATCGGAACATTGGCGATGGAATATGATTTATTAAGCAAGGCAGGATATAACCCATTAAGCCCTGAATTGATGCGAACCAAACAGGATCTGTTCAATGCTATAGAAGCAGTTAACCGCATTGATTGTCAGGCAGATGCTACTTGGGCATGTACGGGAGTTGATTGCCCTACCAACAGTTTAAATGGTTTTTCTTTGGCGGATGATGTGCCCGGTGATTTTCATCAGCGTTTGTATAGCGGTGAGACTGGAAGTGATTTGCTTAACGAAGGTTTGGTGCCGCCACCTGATGGCTATAGAATTAAATGTATAAATTCTGCATTTGCGGGATACCTTTCCGCCCGAGAAGTAAGTGTGGATCATGTTGCAGGTCTTTTTATCGGGCTTGCTTTAGTTAAGAAATTCATACCTGCAACATTAAACAGCGATATTCATTTTACAGATTTTTATCCGGAATTTAATTATGTAAAGGAGGTGCAGAATATTGCAAATAGATACATTACCTGGATGCAATCGGCATTTCCTCATCAATGGAAATTACGTAATTTATGTGTTATTAACCGTCTCATAATAGTATAGACATAATTAAAATTATTTGTATTTTTGCGTTCATGAAAAAACATGACGCACGTAAACTTGATCATAAGACATTAACGGAATTAAGGAAGCGAGC
>SCSP01000166.1 GCA_004297845.1 Bacteroidota bacterium
ACTTTTGAGCCTACTGCATGGGGACGCGAGGGCGAAGTGGATTACTGCCTAAAACTCAATGAATTATCTGCAATAGAACAAACTGATTTTGTGCGAAAAGCAAAAGAATTGCTAAGTAAATCAGCACTGGTACATGTTGATGAAAACGCAAAATGTGTTCATAAACATTGAGGGTTCTTTCGGCATTTTTCTAACTTTGCCCGCCCAAATGGTCGCACTATTTATGATTGGGCAGGCGCGCCCGAATGACAAAATTCAATTTGAACGACAAGCGAATTAAAAAAACAATATTATGAGTGAACCAACAGATAAGGGCATTCAATGGCTCAAATCAATCGGAATAAAAGACTCAAAATCATACTGGAACTTAACTGCCTCTGAACTTATTGAAGAAACACTGCGCCTTAGGCAAGGAGTACTTACAGACACAAAAGCACTTGCCGTAGATACCGGAGAATTCACCGGGCGATCTCCTAAAGACAAATACATCGTTTGGGATGAAAAATCAAAGGACGTTATCTGGTGGGGAGAGGTGAATTTTAAATTTGATACTGCCAAATTTGAATCTCTCTACGATAAGGTTGTAAAATACCTGTCAGGAAAAAATATTTATGTACGCGATAGTTTTGCCTGTGCTGACAAAAATTACCGCCTATCCGTTCGGACAATCACTGAACTTCCCTGGTCAAATTTATTTGCCAATAACCTTTTCATTCGTCCCGGAAAGGAAGAACTAGCTGCGTTCGCGCCTGAATGGACAATCATTAACGCGCCCGGATTCCGTGCAGAGGCTGCTACAGATGGAACCCGCCAGCATAATTTCACCATCCTTGACCTGACCCGAAAAATTATCCTCATCGGGGGAAGCGGATATACCGGTGAGATCAAGAAAAGTATTTTCACCTTGCTCAACTATATCCTCCCGCACGAAAAAGGGGTGCTCTCCATGCACTGCTCCGCAAATGTCGGCAAGAATGGCGACACTGCCATTTTCTTCGGTCTGAGCGGCACAGGAAAAACCACCCTCTCTGCCGATCCCAACCGCGGGCTGATCGGAGACGATGAGCATGGATGGGCAGATAAAACAATTTTTAATTTTGAAGGCGGCTGTTATGCAAAATGCGTAAACCTGTCCCAAGAAAAAGAACCGCAGATATTCAATGCCGTGCGCGAAGGAGCGCTTTTAGAAAATGTGCGTTTCTTACCCGGAACAAAAAAAGTGAACTACAATGATATTTCGGTGACGGAAAATACACGTGTAGGCTACCCTATCCACTTTATTGACAATGCCGTTGTGCCATCGGTGGGGGGAATTCCGAAAAATATTTTCTTCCTCACCTGCGATGCGTTTGGCGTGCTGCCCCCTATCTCAAAACTCACCACCGGTCAGGCTATGTATCATTTCATTTCAGGATATACCGCTAAAGTTGCCGGAACGGAGATGGGAGTTACCGAGCCAACTTTAACTTTCTCTGCTTGCTTTGGAAAAGCATTTCTCCCTTTGCACCCCACCAAATATGCTGAACTCCTTGGCAAGAAGCTGAAAGAAAATAAAGCGAATGTATGGCTGGTGAATACCGGATGGACGGGAGGATCGTACGGCACAGGCAACAGGACAAAACTATCCCACACAAGAGCGCTCATCACCGCGGCTTTGAACGGAGATTTGGAGAAGGTAAGATTCGATATGCTACCCGTGTTCAATCTAAATATGCCAAGTGTTTGTCCCGGAGTTCCGACCGAAATTCTGAATCCACGCAACACATGGAAAGATAAGAACGGATATGATGCAAAAGCAAACGAACTTGCCATGTCATTTGTCAAAAATTTCCAGCAGTATTCCAGCACTGCCAACGATGAAATACTGGCAGCTGCTCCAAAGATTGCTGTAAATGCCTGATAGGTAACCTCGAAAGATTCTTTGAAATAATTTTGCCCGGGTGGTGGAATTGGCAGACACGTACGTCTCAGAAGCGTATGCCGAAAGGTGTGCTGGTTCAAGTCCAGTCCCGGGCACTTTAAATTATGTTTTGCGGGTCCAATAAACTTTGTTTGATTGATAAACAAGACAGGGGAAATGCTCCAAAAGCCCAATTTTTAATGTTTTAAAAAAATGTTCTATTAAAAGATAATTTTATTTACATTTGCATTCCAGCGGGAGATACACCAAATGCGTAAATTACTAGTTTTCATACTTTTGTTTTCCTTAATTGCTTCTGTTGCGGATGCACAAGGACAGAAACGCAGAAAACGCAGCTCTTTCGGCAGGAAAAAACCTCCTTACCGATATGAACTCGTTGGCACTCTTGGAGCTACAAATTTTCTAGGTGACTTGGGAGGTGCAGACCAGATAGGTACAAACGGATTAAAAGATCTTGAATTGGCATTAACCCGCCCTGCATTGGGTGCGGGCATTCGCTTCAAGATCGCATCTCACTTTTCAGCAAAAGGAAATTTTTTCTGGGGAATTATACGAGGAGATGATAAACTTACCAAAGAGCCTTTTCGTCAAGCCAGAAACCTGAATTTTAAGTCCAACATTTTCGAGCTTTCCGGCCAGGTGGAATTTAAATTTACAAGGGAACAAAAAGGGCACGTATACCAGATCAAGGGCGTACGGGGCATGAAGCGGAAAGACAGGGATCTTTATCTTTTTGGCGGAGGGGGAATGGTGCACTTTAATCCCAAAGGAAAATACAATGGAACATGGTATAAATTGCAGCCCATCGGCACGGAAGGTCAGGGTATTCTTGCCGGATCTAAAAAGTACAGCCGCATCACAGGTTTGATTTCTGTTGGCGGAGGATTCCGTTTAGCGCTTAACAAATATTGGGGCATTGGATTTGAGTTAGGAATGCGTAAAACTTTCAGCGATTATATGGATGACGTGAGCACCACATTCCCCGATATGAAAATTTTTAATGGTGATCCCGTAGCCACCTACCTTTCCAACCCCTCCGGAAATGACATGGCGCCTGGATTAGATGTGCGTGGCGACCATACCGACAAAGATGCCTACATGTTTGGCGCCTTAACGCTTGGCTACAAGGTGATGTTCAAAAAGCGTTCCCGCTCCAAATTCTGATCCGCTATTTTGATTTTCTTTAGCAATTTCCGGAATACATTCGTACGAAATGGAAAAAGAACTATTATTTGCCGATGTCATTCTGCCTCTTGCAGTGCCCAACCTGTTCACCTATTCCATCCCGGAGACTTTTCAGAAAAACATTAAACCCGGGCAGCGTGTAGCAGTTCAGTTCGGTAAAAAAAAACTGTACACAGCGCTTGTACACACCGTTCATCCCAATAAACCCGGGCTTTACAAAGCAAAAAACATCGAAAACATTCTGGATTCCGAGCCGATTGTAAATTCAAAACAACTGGAGCTATGGAGATGGATATCGGATTATTACATGTGCACCATCGGGGAAGTGATGAATGCAGCACTGCCATCGGGATTAAAATTATCAAGTGAAACGAAACTGCTACTAAATACAGAGGTTGAGGCTAAGGTTAAGGCTGAGGAGTTAACTGATGATGAATTCCTTATTTACGAAGCATTGCAAAAGGACGGAATAATTACCCTCGATGAAGCAGAAGAAATTGTACAACACAAGTCGGCACATACAGTTATAAAATCACTGTTAGAGAAAGGCGTACTTCTTATTTACGAAAAGCTCAAAGAAAAATTTAAACCCAAAGTGGAGGAGTTCGTGCGGCTGACAAAATACGCATCGGATGAAAAAAACCTGAAACGCGTTTTTGACGAGCTGGAAAAAAAGGCATTTAAACAACTTGAAGTCCTTATGGAGTTTGTTCATGTTTCCTCCCAGAAAAAAGAAATAAAAAAATCTGAACTTCTGAAAAGGAAAGATGCCTCTCCTGCCGTGATAGACGCGCTGGTAAAGAAAAACGTATTCGAGATTTACGAAAAGGAGACCGGAAGATTTGCATCCCTCCATGCATCCTCGCTTAGCAAGACTCTGTCGGAGGAGCAGGAAAGCGCCCTTAAAACAATAAAACAACAGTGGAAAGAGAAAGAGGTTGTAATGTTTCACGGAGTAACCTCCAGTGGAAAAACGGAAGTTTATGTGAGACTGATCGAGGAAACTTTAAGTCAGGGAAAACAAGTGCTTTATCTTCTTCCCGAGATAGCCCTTACAACGCAGGTGGTAAGCAGGATAAAAAAATACTTTGGAGATCGGTTGGGGGTTTATCATTCAAGGTTTAATGAAAATGAGAAGGTGGAAATTTGGAATCACGTACTGAATCACAAATCAGGAGTCAGGGATTCGGAGGCGGGGGAAATGGATCAAACTCCCAACTTTCAAGTAATACTTGGCGCTCGCTCAGCATTATTTCTTCCCTACTCCAACCTGGGACTTGTAATTGTGGATGAAGAGCACGATGCCTCGTACAAGCAATTTGATCCTGCTCCTCGCTACCAGGCCAGAGACACAGCCATTGTGCTGGCAGGGCTGCATAAGGCAAAAGTGCTGCTTGGATCAGCCACCCCATCGGTGGAGAGTTTTTATAACTCCATGGAAGGGAAATATGGTTTTGCCGGACTTACCGCTCGTTACGGAGGGGTTCAGTTGCCCGAAATACTTGTTGCGGACATTAAAGATGCTACAAAACGCAAAAAGATGAAATCACACTTCTCTCCGCTCCTGATGGAAAATATAGAGGAGGCTCTGAAACATAAAGAACAGGTCATACTTTTCCAGAACCGGAGAGGCTTTGCGCCCCACCTGCAATGCAAAATATGCGGATGGATACCCGTTTGCAAAAACTGTGATGTCAGTTTGGTCTATCATAAATCGGGCAACCAACTCAGGTGCCATTACTGCGGGTATATGACCGCCATTCCTCCCTCCTGTAACGCCTGCGGAAACCCGGAGATACAAATGAAAAATTTTGGAACGGAAAAAATAGAAGAAGAACTGCATCTCTTTTTCCCGGAAGCCCGTATTGCCCGCATGGATTATGACTCCACCCGCTCCCGCTTTGCGCACGAGCGGCTCATCCATGATTTTGAGGAACGCGCTATTGATATCCTGGTTGGAACACAAATGGTTACCAAAGGGCTTGACTTTGAGAATGTAAGCACGGTGGGCATACTCAGCGCGGATCAGATGATGCACTTCCCGGATTTCCGATCGCACGAACACAGTTTCCAGATGCTTGCCCAGGTATCGGGCAGGGCGGGCAGAAAGAGCAAACGCGGAAAAGTAATCCTGCAAACCTATAATCCGCAACACCACATCATACAGCGTGTAATTGAAAATGATTATGAAAAAATGTACAGCGAGGAGATAGAGCACCGAAAAAAATTTCAGTACCCTCCTTTTCACCGCCTCATAGAATTAACGGTATTAGACAAAAACCTGGATAAAGTGAATGCCTTTGCCGATGAGCTGGGAACCAATCTGAAAAATGCTCTTGGCAAACGTGTACTGGGCCCTGAGTTTCCTATCATACCCCGGATAAAAAACCTTTACCATAAAAAGTTTGTAATCAAAATTGCGCGGGAGGAATCTGCCAGCGCCATCAAAGCGCAGATACGCGCTGCCATAGATAGCCTGCACAAACACGAGGCTTACAAATACATTAAGGTGCAGGCGGATGTCGACCCTGTATGAGAAACAATACGATTTATTACCTTTGATACAATGCCTACAGTTTATATTATAGGTGGATGCAATGGAGCAGGTAAAACCACCGCATCATTCACCATGCTACCGCAAATGCTTGACTGTAAAGAGTTCGTAAATGCCGACAGCATTGCAGCGGGTATTTCGCCATTCCAGCCTGAAAAAGTAGCCTTTGAGGCAGGAAGAGTAATGCTTGACAGGATCAGACATCTCATAACAACTAAGGCCGATTTCGCCTTCGAAACAACTCTTGCAACGAAAAGCTATAAAGGGATCATAAAAGAGTGTAAAAAAGCAGGGTATGAAAGAGGCTTGAAAAATTTATTTCGTATTTTTATACTGCTTTGCGACCACTGGTTTATCATGGACAATTCAGGATCAAAATCGGTTCAAGTTGCAGAAGGTGGTAAAGGAAAGGATGAATTTATTTACGATAAAATAATTTGGAACAAAATAAAATCAGACGACTATGCAAAATAGGAAGGAATTACGGGAGAAGATCATGAAAGGTATTTCTTTGGCCATAGAAAACCTGATTGAAATCACCAAAAAAAATGATGGTTTTCTTGTATTTTCGGAAAACGGGAAAATCGTACGTATAAAGGCCCGTGATCTAGATAAGACTGCTTAAGTTTTTACTCCCTAAAAGTCCAGACACGATCCGCCATTGATGCCCTGTGCGTGCACAAATCCTATAAATACAATAAAACCCCGTACAGTTTCCTGAACGGGGTTTACTATCGGGATGACGGAGGTCTGTTTTATTCAGCTATCTGAATCATTTTAAAGGGCACATTGATGATGGCCTGGTAATCTTCTCCTGCTTCGAGCATATCTTCATCGTCCTGCTCGTAATACCAGTTGATCACTAATTGGTTACCATTCTTATGAATGGATTCCAATTTCTTGAAAACATCTAATATGCACTTGGATGAACTGGTGTTAAAGTATTCCAGTTGTATGTTTACGGTTGTAACGGAACTGGGAGTGCTTCCGTATTTTTCCAAAGACTCCACAATAGGTTTGTAGAACTCGATAGAGTTCTCCGGGATTGATCTTCCTTTGATTTCAAGAAATCCCTTTTCAAAATCAAAGTTGATTGATGGTGTTTTCGGTGTTGATTCGATGTTGATCTTTTCCATAGCTTGTATTATGAGATTTTAATATTTAAACTGAAAAATGAATATTTATCGTCAATGGGCATAAAGGTGTAATTCAATTTCTCTCCTGTTTTTCGGGCGATATCGATCATCCCTAATCCTCCCCCTCCTTTTGCAGACATTTCACCGTTCGCAAGAACCTTTTTATAATACTCTTTCAACTGCTCTTGGGTCATTGTATTGATTTCCTGCAATCGTGCGTCCAGACCTTTCACATTTTCCGCTCTGATATAATTGCCGGTAATGATCGTGTACCTGCTGTCAAGTTTCCCGATCATAAAAATAGCAGAACGTGTCTTATCACTCGCTGTCATATCCACCTCATCCATATGATGGTAGAGATTCTGAAGGCACTCCACAAGAACATTATATACTTTCTTCTTTACTTTAGGCTCTTCCTGGAGGTTTTCCAACTTAGATTCCATGATCTGAAGGATGGAAGTAAGCAACTCGGAAGTGATATCGCCCTTGAAAGAAAGCAATATATGATTACGTTCCATCTTATCATAAAAATCGTAAATATCAAGCATCATGGGCGGTTACTTCTTGAATTCCCTTTTTATTAAGATCAGCGACAAATATAAACATTAATTATGCCTGCCAAACTAAAAATTATATCTCCCCTAATCACTGCAGCTTGAACTCAAATTCATTGCCATCAATGGTAAGGACAGCCACATTATCGCAGGTTCCATCACCGTAGTTAATGGTTCTGTCTTTTTTACCCTCAAGTTTCAATGTTTGCATACCCTTAACAATATATGGGCATCCCATTTCGCGCCTTATCGGATTAGCAGGATCAATATCAACCGAAAAAGACTTCCCTTTCCTGTCTGTTCCGCTTGCAGTTCCTGAAATAAGACAAACATCATCAAAAGGATTAGCGGTATCTCCTACTAAAGCAGTGATGGTTCTGGAACTGTTCCAAAGGATAGTCCAATCTGATCCTTTGGTACATTTTCCTCCGGTTACGGTCTGAGTAAATGTATTTCCGGTTCTGGCTACATCAATCACACCCTCATATTGAATGCCGTTAACAAAATAATTTTTCAAATAATGAGTAACTGCTGATCCGGTTTTATTCCATGATCCGCTGAATACGGCTTTCACAATTCCTTTTCGTACTTTACCGTCATTCCCGGTGCATACTATTTCACAAATACTATCACCGTCATTGTCGTGTCCGTAATACATCCATAAAGTTACAGGAAATCCATCGGCAATATCGGCAGAATCAATAAAGTAATCAGGGCAATTTCCATAGGGAACAGGTATATCAATTCCCCATTTCTGCACACCGCTATCGTTAACTGCAATGCTGTTGGTCTGCGGAAACATGCGTGAGAATTCGCCCTCGCAGATACTGTTATCTACTGAAGACTGGGTATCGGTGTCCGGCCTGTCCTTTCTGCAAGAGTTTATGGAAATAATAATAAGAGAAAAGAAAGAAAAAAGTAAAATGATACGGGATAGGCTGGTTTTCATTTTATGATTTATTATTTTGATACAAATAACAACTATGCTTCAGTATGTTCTGCCACAGGTGATTCGGCACCGTGCTGTTCCCCGGTGGCACCATCCCATTTTCCCACTACAAGAGCAATGGCTCTTACTACTTTTATTTTTAGCTGGCTGGCGGTCTTTTTTAAGTCTTCTTTCGCTTTGGCAGGACTCATGTTTTCTCCTTTTTTCCATAAAGCAGTACTGGGAAGGTTAAAAGTAAGTTCATCACGCCCACGGGTAATTCGCCAGTTAGACATATAACCAAGAGCAGCAAGTTCCTTTCTTACCTGCTCCTGTTTTCCGCTTACTTCAAAACAAATCATTACGTTCATAATGGTGATATTAGGTTAATGTTTGAATGTTAAGCCCAAAAATACAAAATAATTGCTTATACCCTAATACCTATTACCAGTACATCGTCCACCTGAGAGTGTTTTCCCCTCCAGTCCTCAAAAGCCTTGTCCAGGAGTACTCTCTGTTCCAGCATAGGCATGATATTTACGTTCATAAGGGTTTCGTGAAGTTTTTTGATCATTAATTTCTTACCCCTTTCACCGCCAAACTGATCGGCATATCCATCTGAAAACATATAAAGCATATCTCCTTTTTTCAGAAACTTAATATGGTTTGTAAAAGCGTGTCCTGCATCCAATTGATATCCTCCAATAGGAGATTTATTACCATCTATCTTCTCCAGCTTATTATCACTGATAACTATGAGGTGCCTCAAGGCGCTGGAAAATTGCACTTCCCGCTTCTGCAAGTCGATCGAGCAAAGAGCAATATCCATCCCATCTGTTGTTTCGTCCCGATAGCTATCGGGATCTGTTTGCGTACCTTGCTTCAATGCTGCACGTACGCCATGATTCAGGGACGACAAAATTGCAGCCGGTTGAGTAATTCCATTTTCAAGAATAATCTGATTCAAAAGGCTAGTGCCTATCATGCTCATGAACGCTCCCGGAACACCATGCCCTGTACAATCCACGCAGGCAGCGATCCTTCTGCCGTTCTTTTCACCGAACCAGTAAAAATCTCCGCTGACAATATCCTTGGGCTTGAACAAAACAAATGAATCCGGAAAGTGCTTTTGAATTTGCTCTTTGGTAGGAAGGATTGCCTGCTGAATACGCTTTGCATACTGGATACTGCTGGTAATGTCTTTATTCTTCTGAGCAAGTTCGGCCGTTCGTTCTGCCACCTTGTGTTCCAATATCTTTTTCTCCTGCTCCACCTTTGCCGTGCGGTAGCGGATAAATCCGAATACGGACGAAATTGACAGGAGCACACACAAGGAATAAAATGTGTTGGTTTTCCACCAGGGTGGAATTACTTTGATGTGAATGGCTGTTCCTGCTTCGTTCCACACCCCATCGCTGTTGGATGCTTTTACCCGAAATACATAATTGCCACCGGGAAGATTGGTGTAACTCACATAACGCCTGGTGGCAGGGGGCGACCAGTCATTATCCAGCCCATCCATCGTATAGGAATATTTATTTTTTTCCGGGAAGATGTAATCAAGCGCCACAAACTCAAACGAAATAAAATTGTCTTTATAGGAAAGTTCGATGTGTTTTTTATCGTTCACGCTCGAATCCAGCTCCGCTTCCTTCCCCAATTTTTTAACAGAGGTAATGTATACGGG
>SCSP01000167.1 GCA_004297845.1 Bacteroidota bacterium
ACTCCGCAACCTCATCATCAAATCCCCGAACGGAGCCCCCATTTACCTGAAAGATCTCGCGGATGTGGTGGACACTTTCGAAAAACAAAAAAGTTATGCCCGCTTGGGCGGAAAGAATGTAATCACGCTCAGCGTGGTAAAACGTTCCGGAGCCAACCTCATTGAAGCATCGGACAAGATCAAAGCGTTAACAGAGGAAATGAAGGAAAAAGATTTTCCGAAAGACCTGAGCATTGTCCTCACCGGGGATCAAAGTACAGCAACGAGAACTACGCTGCACGACCTGATCAACACCATCGTTATCGGATTTATACTGGTAACCATCATCCTGATGTTTTTCATGGGAGCCAATAACGCCATCTTCGTGGCACTGTCCGTTCCGCTTTCCATGTTCATTGCGTTTCTCATAATGCCCTGGCTGGGATTCACCATGAATATGATCGTGCTTTTCGGATTGCTGCTTGCACTCGGGATTGTTGTGGACGATGCCATTGTGGTCATTGAAAATACGCACCGGCTTTTTGCCAACGGGAAACGGGAAATAACCGAAGCGGCAAAAATGGCCGCAGGCGAGGTGTTTCTTCCGGTTCTTTCGGGTACCTTAACCACTCTTTGCCCTTTTATCCCTCTTGCCTTCTGGGAAGGCACCATCGGTGAGTTCATGTTCTTTCTCCCCATCACACTGATCATCACCCTGCTTGCTTCCTTATTTGTTGCCTATATCATTAACCCGGTATTTGCAGTCAGTTTCATGAAACCTCATCACCACTCTCCTGCCGGAGGTGCAGTGAGTTCAAAATTCACGAAGGGAGTGAAAGTTACCATTGTTGTGTTTCTGGCAATCGCCCTTATATTTTACGTGGTAGGAATGTTCGGCTTGGGGAATTTTGCAGTGACGCTTCTGCTGCTGAATTTACTTTACAGATTTGTTCTGGAAGGATGGGTAAACACCTTCCAGACAAAGATATGGCCCGCGGTTATTGCACGTTACAGAAAAATGCTGGAACTGGCTCTTGACTGGCCATGGACAAGCATGCTTTCTACCATTGGCTTATTAGGACTGTCGATCGGAATGATCATGCTGCGTGGCAAAGCCCCTACCTTTTTCCCCAGCGGTGATCCGAACTTTGCATTTGTTTATGTCACACTTCCTGTAGGCACGGATCCTTCCTATACGGACAGCGTGATGAAAATTGTAGAGAAAAAAGTAAGCACAGTTCTATATCCCGGAGGGAAAGAAAATCCAATCGTTTCTTCCATGATCTCTAACGTAACGATTGCTGTTACCGACCCTCAGGACCAGGATCAGGGACAATATCCGAACCGGGGAAAAGTGCAGATCGCCTTTGTGCCTTTTGCTGAACGGAACGGAGAATCCACAGTTGGATATCTCCCTCGCATCCGGGAAGCGGTGAAAGGAATTCCCGGGGCAGAAATTACGGTGGCACAGGAACAGGCAGGGCCTCCTCAGCCCAAGCCGATCACTGTTGAGATCACAGGAGATAACCTGAAAGAAATGGCACAGACCTCGAAAGATGTAAAAAAATACCTCGACAGTCTGCGGATCGAAGGAGTCGAAGAATTAAAATCAGATTTTCAGGATACCAAGCCCGAAATTGTTTTTGACATTGACCGGGAGCGTGCCAACCGGGAAGGAATTTCAGTCGGGCAGATCGGAAGTGAGATACGCAACGCTGTATTCGGACAGATGCAAACATCCAAGTTCCGCGACTTCGATGATGAGCATCCTATTCAGGTCCGCTTTAAAGAAGAACAACGCAATGATATTGACGCACTGAAAAACATCACCATCGTTTACCGGGATATGGCCATGAACGGAATGATACGCCAGGTGCCCCTTTCTTCTTTTGCAGATATACGTTATGAAAATACGTTTGGAGGAATAAAAAGAAAAGACCAGAAACGTGTCATTACACTTTCTTCGAACGTTCTGGTTCAGGGAACAGAAAATGAAGTGGCCCTGAAAGTACAGAAAGAAGTAGAAAAATTTGTAGCCCCTGAAGGCATTTCCGTGAAAATGGTGGGATCTCAGGAAGAGCAGATGGAAGCCGGAATGTTCCTGGGTGGCGCATTGGCCACCTCTATCATGCTTATCATCATCATCCTGGTGATGCAGTTCAATTCCTTCAGCAAACCTATAATAATATTATCTGAAATTGTGTTCAGTGTTATCGGAGTCCTTCTGGGTGTTGTTATTTTTG
>SCSP01000168.1 GCA_004297845.1 Bacteroidota bacterium
AGATAATTACGGCATTGACGTAGCGCTGAAATATCTATATGTTTTCCGGAACTGGATCGCAACAAATACAAGCGGGGTAGTTATCATTCAGATACGGGATCGTCACAAGGAATTTCCAATTGAAGAAAATCCATCCCCTACCATGATGGACGCGCTCACCCGTCCGCTTGGCAGCTTTTACGGAAATCTTTTCTACATGCAGGATTTTACGCAGCATCAGGAGTTGGAGTATATAAGTACCTGGTTTAACGCATCGATTGACATTGTAGATTTTCAATTGAAAAATGAAATGCCTGATAAAATATCCCTTTCCTGGCATTTGACCAACCACGAAAAAATAAAAGTCATCAGATCCATTGACCTTCCTGAAAATCGCCAGTCTATCGACAGGCTCCGAAGACTCTTAGAGTAATTTTTCTGGCTGTACCATTCGTATATTCGTAACTGATTCGAGATTCGTACCATGACTATCCAGCAAATACTTCTCAAGCACTGGGGCTACAGCCATTTCCGCGCTTTGCAGGAGGACATCATCAATTCCGTTCTTGCCGGAAATGACACGCTCGCGTTGATGCCGACTGGAGGAGGAAAATCCCTTTGTTTCCAGATCCCCGCACTTGCGAAAGAGGGGATATGCATTGTCATTTCACCGCTCATTGCGTTGATGAAGGATCAAGTGGAAAATCTGCGTGCCAAAGGAGTAAAGGCCATGGCTATTACTTCCGGAATGAGTAAAAAAGAAATTGACATCGCTTTTGATAACTGCGTGTATGGCGATTATAAATTTCTGTACCTCTCTCCTGAACGGCTTGACTCAGGCCTTGCCCGTACAAGAATTCAGAAGATGAACGTAAACCTCATTGCTGTGGATGAAGCGCATTGCATTTCTCAATGGGGATATGATTTCAGGCCGAGCTATCTGAAGATCGCGGACATAAAAGAGATGCTTCCTGCTGTTCCTATCCTTGCCCTCACGGCCACCGCTACGCCCGATGTTGCAGCAGACATTCAGAAAAAATTATTATTTCCCGCCCGGGGAAAACCATCCAATTTTTTTCAGAAAAGTTTTGAACGTAAAAACCTGGCGTACGTGGTGATAAAGGAAGAAGATAAAATGAGTCGCCTGCTAAAGATCGTAACCCGGATCAGCGGAACCGGAATTGTATATGTGCGAAATCGCAAAAAATCACAGGAGATCACCGATTTCCTCAGGGCAAATAATATTTCGGCAGATTATTATCATGCCGGCATTGAAGGAAGTGCCCGCGATGCAAAACAGGATGCGTGGATTCATAATAAAACACGTGTCATCGTATGCACCAATGCTTTTGGAATGGGGATTGACAAGCCCGATGTACGTTTTGTTGTGCACCTTGATATGCCCGATTGTCTGGAGGCGTATTTTCAGGAAGCAGGCAGGGCTGGCAGGGACGAAAAGAAATCGTATGCCGTTTTGCTCTTTAACGGTGCCGATAAAATTGATGCGGAGCGTAATATGCTCATGAGTTTTCCTCCTATGGAGGAAATCCGAAAAACGTACCAATCCCTGTCGAATTATTTCCAGATCCCTATCGGGGCAGGCCAGGGCAGCGTGTTTGACCTTGATATCAATGATCTTTGCTCAAAATACAACCTCCATCATCTTACTGCATATAATTCTATAAAATTTCTGGAGAAGGAAGGCATGGTATCACTTACCGAAGCATTTCACATGCCATCACGGATACATTTTGTATTTAATAAAGAGGAGTTGTATAAATTCCAGGTTGAGCATAACTTCTACGATGATTTTATAAAGTTGCTGCTCCGGTCCTATTCGGGGCTTTTTGATACCTACGTCAAAATCTCTGAGCAGGATATTGCAAAGCGCACGGGTAAATCTTACGAGGAAGTTAAAAA
>SCSP01000017.1 GCA_004297845.1 Bacteroidota bacterium
CCGCATCATTAACAGCAATATGGCGCAGGGCGTACGGCAGATTTCGGTGGAACGCGGCTACGACCCGAGAGAATTTTTATTTATCGTGGCCGGAGGCGCGGGTTCCATTCATTCGTCCGAGATATGCAAGGAGTTAGAAATACCCATGTTCCTGGTGCCGAATGTGTCTTCTATTTTCTGTGCTGCAGGAATGCTGATGGGTGATCTTAAACATGATTATATCAGGTCCTGTTATTCTTCCTTTAAAGAACTTAATCAGAAAAGATTCATCTCATTTTTCAATGACATGAAGGATGAGGGAGTAGAAACTTTAAGGGGAGAGGGAATAGCTGAAAATAAAATAGAATTTCATCCGGTGCTTGATATGCGGTATAACGGCCAATATCATGAGGTGCAGCTGGAGTGTGACTGGAACGATGTGATGAATTTTCAGTTGGAAAATATTTTTGAGACATTCCATAAAGAACACAACCGGCAGTTCGGTTATTCCCTGAAAGAGGAAGGGACAGATATGGAATTGATTAATGTGAGGCTTCGCGTCATCGGTCAAAATGAGAAGCCGGAATTCCTTTCCGGGAACATCCGTCCTGTTTCTGTCGAATCAGCTGTCAAAGAGCACCGCGAAGTATTTATTCCTGAACTCAACAGAATGAAAAAAGTTTTGATTTACGATGGCGATAAACCGATTTTCGGAACGCAAATAAAAGGTCCCTGTATAATTGAAAAAATCACCACTTCTGTTTTTGTGAGCGAAAATTATGATTGTGTTGTAGATGATTTCGGGTCGTTTGTTGTATATGAAAGGGAAAAGTATCCTGATGGATTTTTACTTAATAAAAAATTAGCTGAAGCACATGGCAATTGATAAGATATTAGTATCCATCTTTCAGCGCGCGTTCAAATCCATTACGGATGAGATGAGCATTTCATTGACAAAAACCACCCGCTCTCCCATCCTGTGCGAAGCAAAAGATTTTGTTACGGGATTGTATGACGCGAAAGG
Source organism: Bacteroidota bacterium (assembly GCA_004297845.1). GTDB lineage: Bacteria > Bacteroidota > Bacteroidia > Palsa-948 > Palsa-948 > Palsa-948. The sequence goes on from SCSP01000017.1 coordinate 1,004, forward strand.
ACAAATGCTGGAACAAACTGAAAACCTGCCCATACTTTCTTTTTCTATCGGTCCCGTTTGCAAAGTAATTCTCGAACAATACGGAAATGATATTCATGAAGGAGATGTGATCATTCACAACGATGTTTTCTCTATGGGAAATCAGAACAACGATGTGGCAATTTTCAAACCGATTTTTTTTGAAAATATTTTAGTCGGATGGTCTGCTGCAAAAGGACATCAGGCGGATATTGGCGGTGCGGTGCAGGGAGGTTATAATCCCAACGCTACTGAAGTTTGGCAGGAAGCGATACGAATACCTGCAGTGAAATTGGTTGAGAAAGGAAAACTCCGCAAAGATGTCTGGAATCTGATTTTCGCCAACATTCGTTTGTCTATGGTTCAGGAAGATATTAAAGCACAGATTGGCGCGTGCACATTGGGGGAAAGAAGATTGCAGGCGTTCGTTGCGAAATACGGATTGAAAGTATTTGAATCGCATAAACTGGCATTGTTTGACTCCACAGAAAAAATGATGTGCGCAGAAATAAAAAATATTCCAAATGGCGTGTACGAAGGGAAAAGCATGGTGTATTACGATGGAAAGCATAAGGGGAGCAAATTCCCAATCCGCTCAAAAATTACAGTGAAGGAGGAAGAAATAATTTTTGATTTCTCCAAATCATCACCACAAACAAAAGGTTTTGTGAACGGCACCTATACTTCCACTTGTTCCGCCATCACGCTCACATTTTTGCAAATGGTGAATCCAAACATTCCGCACAATGAAGGAATGATAAAACCATTAAAATACATTGTTCCCGAAGGAACTATTCTTAATGCATCCTATCCTGCAGCAACCACTTTTGGAAATCATTTGTGTCCGCAAATTGCTGATTCTATTTTTAAGGCTCTCGGTCCTGCCATTCCTGAAAAAGTAACTGCCGGATGGAATCATTTGCTATGCTCCCTCTTCACAGGAATTCATCCGGGTACGCAAAAAAAATATGTTGATATTTGTTTCCTTGGGATGAAAGGCGGAAGCGGTGCGATGAAAGGTGATGACGGCTACGACCATATCGGGATGATTGACGCATCGGGCGGTGTACTCGATCAGGATTATGAAATGTATGAACAGCAAACTCCGCATTTGATTTTACAGCATGAATACTTGTGTGATTCGGGTGGTGCCGGTGAATGGCGCGGAGGATTAGGAACAGTAACACAAATTTTATTAAAAGGCGGAGATACAACAATGGTTGTATTTGGCGATGGAGATGTTGAACCAAATTACGGATTGTTTGGTGGAAAGGGAAGCGTACTGAATAAAATAGAATTGCGATATAAAAATGGGAAAAAATTAATTCCGATGAGTAAGGACATGATACACGGAATACCCGACCAAACACATTATTTTCAAATTGCAGGCGGAGGCGGAGGGTATGGTAACCCTAAAAAAAGAGAAAGGGCGAAAGTGCTGGATGATGTGAGAAATGAAGTGGTTAGTAAGAATACAGCAAAAAATATTTACGGACTTAAACTGAAATAGAAATGGCGCATGAAACAATTCTTCCCGATGGCTGGCCAACACCAAAAGGATATTCCAACGGAATTCTTGCAGCAAAAGGAAGAGTGCTTTTTCTGGCGGGACAAGTCGGATGGACACCGGAAGAAAAATTCGTGAGCGATAAATTAGTTCCGCAATTTGAACAGGCATTAAAAAATATTATAACCATTGTAAAAAAAGCCGGTGGCAAACCCGAACACATCTGCCGGATGACCTGCTTCTGCAAAGACCGGGCACAATACCTTGAAACAAGAAAAGAAATTGGAAAAATATGGAAGGAATTAATGGGCAATCATTATCCCTGTATGAGCATGATCTTCGTGGTTGATTTGCTCGATCATCCTGCAGTAATTGAAATTGAAGCCACAGCAGTAATTCCTACGAATAACGAAGGAACGAATTACGAATGAATGAAAATAAATTAATGATGGGCCGGGTAAGAAAAGATGATTTATTGTATCCTGAACTTTCATATCAGATTGTCGGGATTTTGTTTGAAGTTTATAACACACTTGGCTATGGTTATCTCGAAAAGTATTACCAAAAAGCAATTGCCGCTTTGCTGCGAAAATTGAAGATAAATTTTACAGAAGAGGAAATTGTAGAAGTGAAAGTAGGTGATGAAATTGTTGCAAGCGGTCGGGCAGATTTTATTATTGAAGAAAAAATTATTTTGGAAATAAAGAAGGGGAATTCATTCCGGAAGACCAACATTGACCAACTCCATAGTTATTTAAAAATGAAAAACTTGGAATTGGGAATTCTTGCAAATTTCACATCAACAGGATTGTTGTATAAAAGAATCGTAAATATTCAGACAGCAACTATTCGTAATTCGCCAATTTGTAATTCGTAGAACATGGAGTTAACTGACATACAAAAACAAATTCAGCAAACTTTTCTCGACTTTGCCGATAAGAAAGTTAAACCTCTTGCGGCAAAGATTGATGAAGAGAAGAAATTTCCTGCCGAGTTATTTAAACAAACAGGCGAACTGGGATTTTTTGGAATGCGTTACCCCGAAAATGCCGGGGGAACCGGATCGGATGTGGTTTCTTATTCGTTGGCGGTGATGGAGCTTGCCCGTGGCTCGCTTTCTCTGGCAGCTGCCTGCACCATGCAGTCGCTGATGGGAACCTATTTTCTGTACCGTTTCGGAGATAAGGAAATAAAAGGCAACTATTTTTCTGAAGCATTGAAAGGAAATAAGATTGGCGGCATCTGCATGACCGAACCCAATGCGGGGAGTGATCTGATGGCCATAAAAACCACTGCGAAAGTTACAAGCGATGGCTTCATTCTTAACGGACAAAAAACATGGGTTACATCCGCTCCTGTGGCTGATTTCTTCACCGTGCTTGCCCGTACGGATAATAACGAACAACTCTCAATATTTTTTGTGCCTTCAAATTTAAAAGGAGTTCTTGTTGGAAAAAGTATTGAAAAAATGGGTGTTCGCGGCTCGCTTACGAGTGAAGTGGGATTTACTGATGTAAAACTTCCGAAAAATTATTTGCTTGGAGGAATCGGAGAAGGAACAAAATGCCTTCGGGAAATTCTTGCCGAAATCAGAATTATGACTGCAGCGCTTGCTATCGGTGTAGCCACCGCTGCTTACGAAGAGGCATTGGAATACGCAAAAACAAGAGTGCAGTTCGGAAAGCCGATCGGTAAGTTTCAGGCAATACAGATGAAGTTTGCTGAGATGGCAGTTCAGTTGGAAACAGCAAAACTTTATGTTCTTAATGCGGCAACGCTGAGCGACAAAAATCTTCCCAGACAAAAAGAAGCGATGATCGCAAAACTGTATGCTTCGGAATGTGCGGTAAATATCTGCGATCAGGCATCCCGTGTGCTTGCTTCGTATGGCTACGCGGCTGAATATAATCTTGAGCGTTATCTGCGCGATTCAAGATTTACTTTGATTGGCGGTGGCACTTCTGAAATTTTAAAAGTTAATATTGCAAAAGAGATAGGATTGTAATATCCGGAAACATCAAACAATGAATTTAGAGACGATAAAATGAAAGGTATTATTATATTCACATTGACTCTGCTCTCAGTTTCTTTTGCTTTTGGGCAAAACCAGAATATATCAGGGGGAGCAGTGTTTGATGGCGAACCTTATCTGTCGATAAATCCAAATAATCCGCAACATCTTGTTGTTGCCTGGCTGGGTTATCAACCGTTTAACCGTATAGTCATCAAAACACGGGTTAGTTTTAATGGCGGTTCATCATGGAGCATTACCAACCTTGTTTCTCATACAAATCCATCGTATATCTCCGCAGACCCTTCATTAGAATTTGACAGCAATGGGAATATATTTTTATGTTATGTTGACTATGATACCGGAATTGATTCCGGCTCGGTATATGTAAGAAAATCAACCGATGGCGGTTTGAACTGGGGTTCTCCGGTAGAAGTCATAAACGCTCATGCAGACCCGGGCAAATACCCCTGTGACCGGCCCTGGATAGCTATTGATCGTTCAGGCGGTGCCAATGACGGAAATATCTATGTTACTACCATGCCCCCCAACGTATTTGGGCCTTTACCTCCGCCCTATCATCCTTATTTTACCCGCTCTGCAGATGGAGGCGCTTCTTTCGGCCAATGGAGATATATTGACACTGTAAACTGGCTTGCGGGATCAACAATACCTCAACCAGCGCCTTTTTCTGCAATGTCCGGTAACGGGACTTTTCATTGTGTTTATCCCAGCTGGGTGTTGTCACAAAATCTTAATCCTCAATTTATATTTGCTTCTTCCGATAATGCCGGCAGCAGTTTTTCTTATAGTTCTATTGTATTGCCTTTTAGTGCATTCTTCAGAGATTCACTGGCAAAAATTGGCTACCCGCTGATGGCAGATCCTTCGGATATAAATCATCTCGTTTTCTTTACACTTCTCATTCTTCATGGAGACGCTGACGTGTTTATGTGGGAGAGTTTTGATGGAGGAATAACATGGCTTAATTCGATTCGGATAAATGATGACCCGATTGGCAATAACAGGATGCAGGATTTAGTTTGGGCAGATTTTGATACGGATGGCGATTTGGTTGTATCATGGAGAGACAGGCGCAATGCACCTGACTCCACCTATGTTACTTCCTCAGAAATATGGGGTGCCGTAAGGCACAAGGATTCGGCAAATTTTTTTCCAAACTTTAAAATATCGGATACGACTGTTGCCTACGATACGGTATTGGCGTTGGCCGGGAATGATTTTATGTGCATAAAATTTGTTGACGATACCTTAAACGCAGTATGGGGAGATACAAGAAATGGGAAACTGAATATATGGTTTCAAAGAATGGCCCTTGACGGAACCGTCCTGTCAATACATCAGTTATCATCAGAATCTGTTCCATTTGCAGAAATATCCCCCAATCCATTCAGCGAAAACGCCACTTTACGAATTACGAATCAATACGAATATACGAATGTAGAATTGAAAATTTTTAATGCGCTCGGAAAAATTGTTTTTGAGGAAACGATGAACTCAAAATTTGAAACTTTAAACTTGAATCTGCCCGGTGGAATTTATTTTCTGCAAATTCAATCAGGAGACTTTATTCAAATAAAAAAAATAGAGATAGCAAGATGAGTTCCAGGAACATTTTAGTATCACTTTTTGTACTCTGTTTCGGAAGCGGAATCGAAAATATGCATGCACAATCAGCTAATGACACGATCATTTTTAATGCTTTGGGAAGTTATAATTTTAATTGGACTTATTCCGCCTACACACCGCTGATTGACCGGCTTGGGCGACCATACATTTATCTCGCTGCAAAAGAACTCGGATTGGTAACATTTGATATTTCCAATACATTGAATCCTGTTCCGGTTGATACACAAACAGTTGTTTCACTCGGAAATCTGAAAGTAACGGGTGTTGCGCAGGACAGTAATTATCTTCTTGTTTCACTGGGTGATTTCATGGGTACAACCAATGCCGGTCTTGCAATTTTTGATATTTCAAATCCGGTTGCGCCTGTATTGCTTGACCGATGGGATTCCGCTGCCTTTAATAATGGCACATCAACAGTGATATGGCAGGGCAATTACGCTTACCTCGGTGCGATGAAAAAGGGAGTAGTGATACTTGATATTTCCGATAAACAGAACATTCAATTTGTTTCACAGATTATTCCGGATACAACTTATGGAAATCAAAGTTATGGATATAGTTCCCGCGGACTTTTTATAAGTGACGACACATTACTTGTAGCAGATGATAATGGCGGACTTCGCATGATTGATGTTACGAACAAACAGAACCCGATTGAAATTGGAAAATACATAAGCAGTTCCATGTCAATGGTTGCCTATCCATTTTATAATCATGTTTACCGAATTGGAAATTACGCTTATTGTGCAGTAGATTATTGCGGATTTGAAGTGGTGGATGTTTCTAACCCTTCATTGATGACTGATGTTTCATGGTTAAATCCGTGGAACTGTACCAATTTGCCGCCTCCCTTTGGTTCGTGGAATGGAAGCGATGGTCATACTAATGAAATTGCATATTCATCTTCTCAAAATGTGTTGTTCTTTTCAGGCGGGGATTCCCAGATACTTGCGCTGGATCCGTCCACTCCTGCACAGCCACGCATCATGGGCGCATGGGGACCGCCAAATGACAGCGTTGGGACTTGGGGAACAGATGTTTACGGAAATCTTGTAGCGCTCGCGAATGTTAAAACATTTGGTTTTCCGTTTATTTCCAATGTTGGAGGGTTGCAATTGCTGAATTGGGACTTGGTATCAGGTATTGAAAATAATAATGTAGAAAATCTACATCTGAAAATATTTCCTAATCCCGTCTCTGAAAAACTCACAATTGAACTTCCTGCAATGGAAGATAATAATTATATAATCAAAATAATTGATGTTTTTGGCAAATGCTTTTACCAGTCTAAAATCCTTAATCAAAAATCCTTAATCCTAAATATTGATTTACCCGATGGAATTTATTTTATGAGTGTAAAAAACAAGAGGCAGAATTTCACTAAAAAACTCATCATTCAGAAATAACAAACTATGAAAAGGAGATTATTATTCATTTTTCATCTGTTACTGGCATTTTCAATTAACAATTACGGGCAGGCGGATATTAACATATCAAACCTATTGAGTTTTGACGGAGAACCTTCCATAGCTATCAATCCGGCAAATTCCAATAATATAATTGCCGGTTGGATGCGATTGCGTTTAGATGGGAAAATATGGATTGCAACAACCGCCTCCTTTGATGGCGGACTAAGTTGGAGCGCCATTAACTTTCTACCTCATGATACAGTTGTCAATGGTTCGGCAGATGTGTCAATTGTTTTTCATAATTCCGGTGTTGCGTACCTTTCATATATTAACCTGAGATTAAGCCCCGATACGGCAGGTGCGGTTTTTCTTACAAAGTCAACAGATGGCGGCTTGACCTGGAACGCACCCAATAAGATAATTGATTTCACAGATAAACCGGATCTTCCCATTGACCGCCCTTGGATCAGCGTTGATAACAGCGGTGGAGTAAATGACGGAACAGTTTATTTTACTTCCATGTCCATCTATTTTTATACAGGGCAGCATCATATTTATTTACGCAGCACTACGAATGGGGGCAACACATGGAGTGCCATTAAGCAGGTGGATGATAGTTTATTTTCGCCTGGCGTAATGACTGTATCATACGCCCCCATTTCAGTTGGCGCAGATGGTAAAGTTTACATTACCTATATGTCTTATGATACATCCATTAGTCCTTTTGTCCGACAATACATAGCAACTACTACGGACAAAGGGAATACTTTTCAAAGATATATTGCAGGCAATGTTTTTCCTGCCTATTCAAAATTACCTGCATACACCGTATCTGCTGACCCGGTAAATAATGGTTCTGTAATTCTTAACTGGTGCGATACAAGATATGGAGACCTGGATGTATTACTTTCAAAATCAACTGACGGAGGACAAACTTGGTCAACCCCTGTAAGAATTAATGATGATGCGGTAAGTAATGGAATTATTCAGGATCAGGTTTGGTCTGCTTTCTCTGCAACAGGAAAGTTAGCGGTTGCATGGAGAGACAGAAGAATGAACGACACTACCTCCGCTTCTCCTTTTGACATTTACGCATCTGTTTCTCTGGATGGAGGCAATTCATTCCAGCCCAATTACCGACTTAGCAGCGCTTCTTCCCCTTACCAGTTTTTATCCTGCTGCAATTCTTTTATCGGCTTGGCTTTAACCGATTCATTTGTTGTTGCAAACTGGGGCGATAACCGCAATGCGGACTGGGAAATTTATTTTAACAGAACAACTATTACCGCTACTGAAATTAAGGAAAATTCGTTTGACAGTAATTTTAATTTACAGGTTTTCCCCAATCCGGCTAATTCAGAAACAATTATCCAATTTACACTTCCCAGAAGTCAATTTATAGAATTAAAAATAATGAATGTAAGTGGCGAAGAAATAAAATCATTGATAAAAAAAGATTTAATTAAAGGCAATCATTCGGCAACACTTGACACAAAACATTTTAGCGCTGGAATATACTATGTTATACTTATGCAGGAAAGAAATGTCATGGCAACCAAGACGATTGTAATAAAATAAATAAAAATACAACTTTCATAAAAAATTATGAAAACATTTTTTTCTCTCGCCTTCACTTTCACTTTTCTTTTTACCGGCAACCTTTCCGCCCAACAGGCAAGAGCATTTCCACAAAAGGAGATAAATAATTTTTCTGCTTCTGCAATTCAGCAGATGCAAAATCATTCTTTGCCCATTCAAAAAAACACAGGCGGTGTTCCGGTTGATAACTCTGTGATTAACATGCTTCATAAATTATCAAAGAAAAATCCGGCTGCCGTTAATTTCAAAAATACAACGCCTGTTTCTCCAGATACTGTCAGCGTTGGCGATACACTGATCGTTGGCTTTACACCCAATGATACATTGCGCATTTCCGGCAATTGGACGCATGTAGGGCCCGTTGTCGTTTTTGGTAATGGAGTTTTGATTTTTGATAATGCCACCACAACCCTTGTGGGCGATATCATTGTGCTTGGCAATGGAAAAGTATTTTCTGATTCATCCTACTTTTTTTTCCCCCAGCAATATTGGTATCAGCGTTCTGTAATTATTGTTCAGAACGGATATATGAATTGTTCTAATACAATATTTAATTATGGCGGCTATCCTCATGGTTTTTCTGCTTCGGATTCCGCTGTAGTGTTGTTGACAAACATTACGAATAATGATTATACTACTACCGGTTTATCGAAAAATGCAAGTATGACAATTAATGGAAATAATCTCACAGGTGAATTTATTATCACAGAC
>SCSP01000169.1 GCA_004297845.1 Bacteroidota bacterium
GAAGGACGGTGGACATTTGAGGGAGGAGTAAGTAGCAACAATTCCTTTAGAGAATCTTATAGTATTAATTTTAGATATATCTCGCCAAAATTTCAACTCTCCAATGAAGATCACTATTGGACTGAGGAAGAAGGAAAACACCCGGAAAAGTTCAAGAAAGCACGCTTCATGTTTGAATTGCTTTACAGTCCACCGTTCGAAGTATTAGGCACTGGACTAAACTTACAATATCGTATTTTGAAATTGAAAAGATTAAGTTTGGAAGTATATGGTGGATTGAAATTTTTCTTTTTAACAAGACCTGATTTTGGATCAGGCACGAACAAAGGGATTTGGTATATCAATGACGGATTAATATGCCAACTCAATCTTGGAATGATAGCACCATTTGCGGACATCGGATACGATGGAATTTTTACAATTGGGGCAGAAATAAGTTTTCATAACATTTACAGAAAAGCAAAAAAAAGATACAATCTTAATCTTAAGACAGCTTAGCGTGTGACGGCAAGGCGTGGGCGCACTCGTGTGACAACAGCCCGCTCCGTAGATTCAGCAACGCTGGTAACCGGACTGCTCCCCGATTCTACAGTGCAACAGGCAATCGACAGAGTTAAAAAATAAAACACCCTGTTAAGTGGGGGCTAGGCACAAAGAAGCCCTATGAAGTCTTCTTCCTGAACTTCAGTGAATAATTCAGAAATACTTCATGCGTATTGTTGTGATATGATTTCAAATCGGAAATTCCTTTATCATACGCATAGCCTATCTTAAATGCTGAGCGTTTGCGGATGTTGAACGCATACCCCGCCATAAAAGCAAAAGAATCCTGCAAGCGATAAGATATCCCGGTCCAGATGTGCCTGTTCCAATAAACCATTGTGTTTAAATCAAAGGTTGTAACAGCTGCATCGCTTTTTATGCATATAGAGGGTACAATCTTGCCCCGGCTCGAGAAATAAAAATTATATCCCGCTGTCAGATAATAATGCCGTGCTGCACGATAAAACAGTTGAGACGAACCGTAACCACTTGGCAATATTTGCCGCATAGAAAATCCGGCATTCCAACGATAATTTCTAAAGTAAGTACCTAAGGCAAAGTTCCCGGAGTAGCCGGTAGTATTTCCATCAGGGATAGCCGGGTCGTTGGCTCCATTCGTACCATCCGGAGCAAGCCAGTTAAACTTTACTGCTAAACGACTCAACTCCGCCTCCATTCCTACCCCCAGCAAGCCGGTTTCTTTTATACGCTTATGCCAGGCATAGGATAAACCCAATCTATCAAAATGAAAGTTTCCCGCCACATCATCCATAAATTTTAAACCAACACCTCCATGAAGTTTTTTAACAGGTGCATCAGCACAAAAAAACCAGGTAATGGGATGACCCGGAAAGCCCACCCATTGATTGCGGTAAGCTGCTGTGGTATTGAGCAAACTATCGCTCGTACCTACATACCCGGGGTTAAAGACCTGGTTAAAAA
>SCSP01000018.1 GCA_004297845.1 Bacteroidota bacterium
CGATTTGTGATTTCAGGCTTGTATGAGCCAATGACGTTTTTAAGAGTAAACTTCTTCTTGTCAAACGTAGTGATGTTTGCGTTCTGAATTTGCACTTCCCATCCGTATGATTTTAATTTTGAGGAAAGGTACTCCGCGCATTTTGCATGAGCAGGGGTTCCGGGAACGCGGGGACCAAAATTAATCTGGTCTTTTATAAATGCATAGGCGGAATCCTGATTAAAGACAGGAGTAGGAGGAATAACAGTTTCTGGTTTCTTGTTTGAGGGTTCAGGTTTTTTGACACCTTCATCATTTGAACAAGAACCAGCCAGTAACCAGTATGTGCTGACTAATAAAGTAAAAATAAAACTATTCTTTTTCACGCGTCTAAGATTTAGTGATCAAAGTCAATTTGGAAAATCTTAGGCCACATTTTTCCGGTTACGTAGATTTTGTTGTTGGTTGAATCAAAGGCAATTCCATTCATATCCAGGGATCCCGGATAAATACCCTTTGCACTTTTCACCAATGGGGTGAGGTCGAGCTTCGCAATTACCTGACTGTTTACAACATCTATTTTTACAATGGTGTTTGTGGTGTAAATATTGGCATAGATATACCCATTAATGTATTCTAATTCATTTAAGTAACTTGTTGTGTAGTTATTTTCCGAAACATCCATCTTCTTTACTGCTTGCAGATTATTCGGGTCTATATAGGTTAAAATATTTGTGCCGTCACTCATTATTAAATATTTACTGTCTGTAGTCAGACCCCAGCCTTCCTTGCTTGGGAATGTGAATTGCCCTAGTGCTTTAAAAGTTGCTGCGTCATAAATAAATCCGACCTTTGTTTTATACGTTAACTGGTATATCTTTCCATTTAGAAAAGCAATCCCTTCTCCAAAATATTTTTGTCTATCTAGCTCTGTTTTTACGTTGATCTTACCAGTGGAAAGGTCAACTACTCCAAATAATGATCTTGTTTGTGGCAGATCGTCCGTGGCTCCGGTACTTTCATACAGTTGATTATTATGAAATACAAGACCCTCCGTGTAGGAAGTTATATCGTGAGGATATGAACCGAGCACAGTATAATCCAAGGTTGGGATGGATTTCAGTTCTGTCGTTTTATTGGGCACAACTTCTGATGGTGCAGAAGGGTCATTAGAGCAAGCGTGAAGAAAAGGGATAAGCAAATAGTAAACCCCGAGTGGCAGAATCTGTTTCACTTAAAATTATTTTTCTTTTTCCCAGGTAGTGCCTTCCTTGGTGTCTTTGATAGTAATTTTTGACTTTGCAAGCCCATTACGTAGTTTATCGGAAGCGGGAAAATCTTTTTTTTCTTTTGCTTCGTTGCGCATTTCTATGATCATGGCCATGAGATTGTTTAGCAGATCATCGTTGTTGGTGGCAGGTTTTTCTTCCTTCAGACCGAGCACATCAAAAATGAATCCATGAAAGGTCTTTTGCAACAGACTCAGATCTTCCTTTGAAATAGTTGCCTTTCCATCATTGATGGAGTTGATGGTTTTCACTCCGTCAAATAAATGCGCCAGCAATATAGGACTATTAAAATCATCGTTCATCGCATCGTAGCATTTCGCGCAAAGAGATTTAATGTCAGAGGAAGACTTTCCGGATGATTTTAATTTTTCTAATGTGCTCACCGCATTCATCAATCGTTCAAACCCTTTTTCCGAGGCTTGCAGGGCTTCGTTCGAGAAATCCAGGGTGCTTCGGTAATGCGTTTGCAGCATGAAAAACTTCACCGCCATTGGAGAGTACCCTTTGTCAAGCAATTTATGATTTCCGGAAAATAGCTCTAATGGCAAAAATCCATTTCCTGCGCTCTTGGACATCCGTATCCCGTTTACGGTAAGCATATTGGTATGCATCCAATATTTAACAGGTTCACAGTGATTGCAAACCTGCGACTGGGCTATCTCGTTGGTATGATGCGTTGCTATCAGATCCATTCCTCCTCCGTGAATATCGAAGGTGGCACCCAGATATTTTGTGCTCATCGCAGAACATTCTATGTGCCATCCCGGGAACCCCCATCCCCAGGGCGAAGGCCATCGCATGATATGTTCGGGCTTTGCTTTTATCCAGAGGGCAAAATCTAATCTGCCCTTTTTTTCGTCCTGTCCTTCTAATTCACGGGTGCCTTCCAAAAGTTCTTCGAGTTTACGGTTAGACAATATGCCGTAATTATTTTTCTGAGAATATTTTTCTACGTTAAAGTAAACGGTTCCGTTCGATTCGTAGGCCAGTCCTGCTTCAATGATCTGTTTGGTCATTTCGATCTGTTCGGAGATGTGTCCTGTGGCAGTGGGCTCAATACTGGGTGACAGCGTATTGAACATTCGCAATACTTCCCGGAAGCCCACGGTGTACTTTTGTACAATTTCCATGGGTTCGACCTGTTCCAGTTTGGCTTTCTTGGCGAACTTGTCACCCCCTTCATCGCGGTCACCTTCCAGGTGCCCGGCATCGGTAATGTTGCGTACGTAGCGCACCTTATATCCGACAAAAAGCAGGTAGCGATAGATCAGATCAAACGAAATGAATGTGCGGCAGTTTCCCAGATGCACATCATCATACACGGTTGGGCCGCAAACGTACATTCCCACAAAAGGAGAGTTTAAAGGAGTAAATTTCTCCTTCTTGCGGATAAGGGTGTTGTATATTTCTATTGGCTGAGTGGCCATAAAAAAATCCTTTGCTGATCTTTCAAGGAAGGTTAAAAATAGTCAAAAAAATAGTCCTGATAATTTCTTGTCAGGACTAAAAGAGAATTATATAAACCGATGCCTTGTTTTATTTATCCTTTTCCTCAATGGGAGCGTCACCCACATACTTGCCGGCCTTGTAAACTGCAATTCGGTCGAGGATACCATCTGAGTTATAAATATAATCTTTTCCATCCATGAGGCGGAAGTTTTTGAATTCCCCGTCTTTTGATAATCTGGCTCCTGCAAAAAATAATTTAGCATACCCATTGCCATCAAATGGCTTGTAAGCCGCGTTTGCCTTTTCTTTCGATGCATCCGCAATCTTTGGCGGCTCTTTAGACTCTACTTCTTTCTTGGGAGGAAGTGGTTTCTTAGGGGCGTATATTTCTGTATTATCAGGATCCAGCGCCCCATCATTAAATGATTTCTTTTCTCTGAGGTCTCCGTTTTCATAGTACCCTTCCCAAACCCCTGATTCTTTTCCGTCTTTCATTACCCCCTTCATCATTACCTGTCCGTTCTCATGAAAATACGTTTGCTCTCCATCGCGTTTTCCGCTAGCGGTATATTTGAAATCATAAATGGCCTGTCCATTTTCGTAATACTGCTTGTAATCTCCCACCCATCGGTTGTTCTCCCAATTACCCTCTTCCTGCACTTTTCCGTTTTCATAGTACATTTTGGCGTATCCGCTTGGCTTGTTGTTGGTAAAAGTGATCTCGCTTTTGATATTTCCGTTTGGGAAAAACATTTTCCAGATACCCATTTTTTTGCTATCTACAAAAGTACCCTCTTCCACTTTTGCTTCCATGGAATAGTTAGGCAGCTTTTTCACGCTGTTTAGCACAATCCAATAACCTTGTTTGAGTCCCGTTGCAGGATCCATCTGGTTTAACGTGTCGCTGTTCGTTGACTGCGCTATTGCCGTTTGGCAGATAAAGATGAAGAGTAATGGTTTCTTCATAAAGGGTCTTTTTGTTTTATGATGTAAGTATATGTGATTATTTGTGTTCAGGCAATAGAATATTTCGACTTTTAGACGAAGGAGGGTATTTCAACGATGTAATGCCTTATTTCTTCGCTCATTTTAGGTGGTTTTATGCAATAATACGCTCATTTTTGGTTTATTGTGTTTTTGAAAGGTTATCCAACATGTCTTTCACAAGTTCAGGCAAAGTGTATTTCGCCTTCCATTTCCAGTCTTTTCCCGCTTGGGAATCATCAATACTGCCGGGCCAGGAATCGGCTATCTTTTGCCTGAAATCCGGATGGTAGCTTATTGAAAATTTCGGAACATATTTTTTAATAGCAGCCGCGATCTCTTTTGGGGTGAAACTTATCGCAGCTACATTATAAGAGGATCTGACCTTTAAATTTTGCATATCCGCCTCCATCAATTCAACAGTAGCACGTATGGCATCCGGCATGTACATCATGGGCAGGGGGGTGTTCTCTGACAGGAAACATTCATAATGTCCCTTTTGCAAAGCCTGATAAAAAATATCCACGGCATAATCTGTGGTTCCTCCACCCGGAGGAGATGTATAACTGATAAGCCCCGGATATCTCAGGCTTCTGACATCCACACCGTGTTTCAAATGATAATACTCGCACCATCTTTCCCCCGCCAGTTTGCTGATACCGTATACGGTGGTTGGATCCATTACTGTGAATTGAGGAACATTTTCACGCGGAGTGGAGGGGCCGAAAACAGCAATGGAACTCGGCCAGTACACTTTTTTGATCTTTTTCTCTTTCGCCAGATCCAGCACATTGAATAGGCTGCCCATATTCAGTTTCCATGCAAACGGAGGATTTTTTTCGGATGTGGCAGAAAGGAGAGCGGCAAGAAGATATACCTGAGTTATCTTGTGCTTCGAAACAATTTCTCCCAATCGTTTATCATCCAGCACATCCAACTCTTCAAAAGCACTTTCAACACGTTTAGATTTTTTAATATCGGAAGCGATCACATTGCCTGTACCATAAATTTCCTGTAATTTTTCCGTGAGCTCTGTTCCGATCTGTCCGGAAGAGCCTATGATGAGTATCTTTTCTTGGGCTGGCATAATTAATTAGAGGCGCTAAATTATAAAAATCTTAATTTTGAGAGAGAATTGATATAAAAGAAAATGCAGAAATTTCCAAGCAGAAAAGAGTTGTTGAAACGACTTCAGGAAGAAACTTTTAAAAGGATAACTCTTTCTTTTTACCGTTATGTGATCATTGACGAGCCTCAGAACCTGCGGGATGAATTATTCAAAAAATGGAGCGAGCTCAATATTTTTGGCAGGATTTACCTGGCATACGAAGGCATCAACGCCCAGATGAGCGTGCCGGAAGTGAACCTTGAAAAGTTCAGGGAGCAGCTTTATTCAGATAAAAGATTTAAGGAGGTTCCGTTCAAGATAGCGGTTGAAGATAACGGCAAATCATTTTACAAACTTACCATCAAGACAAGAAATAAAATTGTAGCTGACGGATTGAAAGACGATGCCTTTGACGTAACGAATGTAGGCACGCATTTATCCGCTGAAGAATGGAACGAAGCGATGCAGAAAAAAAATTCCATCGTGGTTGACATGCGTAATTTTTACGAAAGCGAGGTAGGGCATTTTGAAAATGCCATTTGCCCCGAAGCGCACAGCTTTCGGCAGGAACTGCCCATGGTGAAAGATATACTGAAAGGAAAAGAAAATGAAAAAATATTGCTGTACTGCACAGGAGGCATACGCTGCGAAAAAGCCAGCGCGTTTTTGAAGCATCACGGTTTTAAAGATGTGAACCAACTGTATGGCGGTATTATTGAATACGCAAGGCAGGTGAAAGCCGGAGGTCTTGAATCCGGATTCAAAGGAAAAAATTTTGTGTTTGATGAAAGGATGGGGGAGAGAATCACAGATGATGTGATCTCAAAATGTTATCAGTGCGGAGCTTTGTCCGATTCGCATGACAACTGCGCCAACGATGCCTGTCATCTGCTTTTCATTCAATGTGGTTCCTGCCGGGAGCAATATGAAGATTGTTGCTCTGCCGAATGTCAGCGGATATCGCACCTGCCCAAAGAAGATCGTTTGAAAATACAGCGCGAAACCGCCAAAGATGTTCCGGCTGCGGTTTTTTCGAGCAGAAAGAGATCGTTAAAGAAGCAATAACTTTTCCAAAGTTTGCGTAAGTCCTTTATGATTAAAATCATGTGGTTTTTGACAATTCCATGACAGTTTAGCCTCTTTCATTACGGAAATTTGCATATACAGAAAATAGTATGGTGCACAATTTCAAGAGCATAGCCGTTACCCATAAGCATTTCGATATTAGTGATATTGGGAAATTCCATCTTGACGAAAAAGAATGGAAGATCCGCCTGTCTGCGCTGAAAGAGAGCATCGGAATTGACGAACTCATGTTTCTTTCCACCTGCAATCGCGTAGAGTTTTTATTGAATACGAAAAGAGAAGTGGATAAGGTCTTCGTGAAAAATTTTATTTTCTCAGTTTATCCGGAAATTAAAAATGAAGACGCTGAAAAGACAATTTCCTCCGCGCTGGTCTTTAAAGGCGAAAAAGCATTAAAACATCTTTTCCGTGTTGCGTCTT
Organism: Bacteroidota bacterium; assembly: GCA_004297845.1. Taxonomy (GTDB): domain Bacteria; phylum Bacteroidota; class Bacteroidia; order Palsa-948; family Palsa-948; genus Palsa-948. The sequence continues at coordinate 6,316 of SCSP01000018.1, forward strand.
CGCTTGATTCCCTGGTGGTAGGCGAACGGGAAATCATTACGCAGGTTCGCAATTCGTATGAGGCATGTAGAAAATCCGGTTTTACCGGGGATCTGCTTCGAATCGTAATTCAGAAAACCATAGAGTGTGCAAAAAAGGTTTACACGCATACAAATATTTCGAAGAACCCGGTATCGGTAGTTTCGCTTGCTTATCGGAAACTCAGAGAGTTAAATGTAAAATTAGATGCAAAGTTCTTACTTGTAGGCTCCGGTGTTACGAACACCGCTATGGGAAAGTACCTGAAGAAGCATGGCTTTACAGATTTTGTTGTGTTTAACCGAACGCTTGAAAATGCGGAAAAATTAGCGAGGGACATTTCCGGAAAAGCATTCCCTCTTTCTGATTTAAAAAATCATAACAAGGGTTTTGATGTGATGGTTACCTGCACAGGATCGAATGAATCTGTCATCACCAAAGAAATTTATGCTGCGCTTGTGGGAGGTGACAAAAGCAAAAAAGTGGTAATTGACCTCGCTGTTCCTAACGACATGGATGAAGAGATACTGAAAAACTACGATGTAAATCTTATCGCGGTAAATAATTTACAGGAGATCGCGAAGAAAAATTTACTGGAGCGGGAGAAAGAATTGTCTGCTTGTGAAAAGATCATCGAACAGAATATTCATGAATTTTACAAAGAGGTAAAAGAAAGAAAGGTGGAACTGGCGATGAGCGCTGTTCCCCGAAAAGTCAAGGAGATTCGTGAAACTGCCCTGAATGAAGTATTTGCAAAAGAGATCGGAAAACTGGATGAGAACTCGAAAGAAACGCTTGGTAAAGTAATCTCCTACCTGGAAAAAAAATACATCAGCATGCCGATGAAAATGGCAAAGGAAATCCTCATGGACGAATCCTCCCGATAGCGTCATTGCGGGTCCCGATGCTTTGATCGGGACGAAGCAATTTCACAGGAAAATGATAAACAAAATAATCATAGGTTCAAGGGGAAGTGAACTTGCGCTTTGGCAGGCCGATTTTGTTTTGCACGAACTGAAGAAAATAAAAATAGAAGCTGAAATAAAAATTATTAAGACACAGGGAGATATTGTTCAGAATCTCAGCTGGGACAAAATGGAAGGAAAAGGGTTTTTTACGAAAGAAATTGAAGAGGCGCTGCTGAAAAATGAAATTGACCTGGCTGTTCATTCGCACAAAGACCTGCCTACTGATCCTGTAAAGGGATTGATTATTGCGGCAGTTTCAGAGCGGGAAGATCCAAGCGAACTTTTACTGATAAACAAAAATGCTGTGGATGATAAACAAAAATTTTCCCTGAAGAAAAACGCGTATGTCGGGACTTCATCTGCCAGAAGAAAATCCCAGATGCTTGCCTGGAGGCCCGATGTGAAACCAGAAGACTTGCGCGGAAATGTTCCTACACGGATCCAAAAACTTCGTAACAAGAAATATGACGCAATTTTGATCGCGAACGCAGGGGTTTCACGGTTGGAAATTGATTTATCAGAATTTCACTGCGAAAAATTAGACCCCAAGGAATTCATGCCAGCGCCTGCACAGGGAGTGTTGGCTTTGCAAATTCGTGAGGCAGACAAAGATATTTTTAGAAAACTTCAAGCTTTAAATCATAAAGCAGTTGCCGAAACAATTTTTGTAGAAAGAAAAATTTTGAATTTGTTTCAGGGAGGATGTCAGTTGCCACTTGGAGTTTATTGTGAAAAGGATGAGAATGAGAACCTCACCCCTAACCCCTCTCCAAAGGAGAGGGGAAACACCATCTATAGAGTATGGGTTTCTAAAGCGGAAAAATGGAATTCTTTTCCCAGATATTTTTATTTTGAATCAAAAAAAACAGAAGACCTTGCAGAAAAAATTATTTCGAAGATGAAGGCGGCTGTTTGTCCCCCTCTTGAGGGGGCAGGGGGAGGGGCTGTTGTTTTTATTTCCCGCAACGAAAAGAAAAACGACTTCTTCAAACGCTGCCTCGAAGCCAGCGGCTATAAAGTATTTTGTCAATCCCTGATCGCGATAAAACAGGTTCCGATGAGGAGATATAAAAAATGTGATTGGGTTTTTTTCTCCGGCAAGAATGCCGTAAAACATTTCTTTGAGCAGAAGCCCGATGCGGAAGGGGTGAAATTCGGTGCCGTGGGAAAAGCTACCGCAGAAGAGATTAGGAAGTTTGGTAAACGCGCTGACTTCATTGGGAGTTCGGGCGACATGCGAATGACCGGAAAAAAATTCTCCGCGTTGCTTGGGAACAAAACGGTTTTGTTTCCGCAGGCAAAAGAGAGCATGAAAACGATTCAGCTTCAATTACCAAAGAGAGAAAATGTGGTTGATCTCATCGTCTACGAAACATTAAAGAATAACGATTGCCAATTGCCAATTGCCAATTGCCATTTTTTTGTTTTCACAAGTCCGAGCAATGTGGAAACATTTTTTGAAAAAAATAAAATCAGCGCATCGCAGAAGGTTATAGCAATGGGCGATGCGACTGCAAACTCATTGAAAAAGTTTGGAGTGAGAGCAAATAAGCAGCCTGCTTCATTCGATGACCTCGGATTGGTGCAGGCGGTAATGTCAATGTAGCGCAGGCTTAACCCTGTTCGTATATTCGTACAAATTCGTTATTCGCAGATTATGATACAACGCCCCAGACGCCTTCGCAAAAACCCCATCATCCGCGAGATGGTGGCCGAAACCAGATTGAATAAGGATATGTTCATCTATCCTTATTTTATTGTTCCCGGCAAAAAGGTAAAGCATGCCATTGATGCTATGCCGGGCATCAATCATTTTTCAGT
>SCSP01000170.1 GCA_004297845.1 Bacteroidota bacterium
CTGACCTATGAAAACCGGGCGTATTGTTGTTTGTGGCATCTACTGGAGTTGAACCAGTGACACACGGATTTTCAGTCCGTAGGTATCTTCAAAATTTTATAAATTCAAGGAGAATAGTAGACATTTCCTAACATTATCCTGCATTTCCCCACCTAGTTTTCCCCACCTTTCTCATTATCGTTTGTTTATGTCAAGTTTTTTGCGCAAAAAACTTGATATGTTTAAAGTTTGTCCAGTTTTTTATTAAATAAACTGGACATTTTATTACCTTTGCATTAAGATGAAAGCCTCAGAATACATAGCTAGCTCTATTGACCGACTACCCAAAGGTTATGTATTCACCTATGCCGATTTTATTACTGAGGCAAACAGCAGGGAAGCCATTATCAAAGCCCTTAATCGGATGGCTGTAGCGGGCAAAATAGCCAAGTTGGCAAAAGGAAAATACTACAAACCGGAAACCACTGCCTTTGGTAAACTGCAGCCCAGCCAGGCACAAATCGTAAAAGACCTATTGGAGAGTGACGGCAAAATTATAGGCTATCTCACCGGTTATAGCATTTACAATCAGATAGGCTTAACCACACAGGTGAGCAATACCATTCAGATTGGCAGAAATGAAATTCGCCCCTTGTTTAAACGGGAGCGATATACTCTCTCGTTCGTCAAACAAAAAAATATCATTACAAAAGACAATATTCCGCTGCTGCAAATACTGGACGCGATACGGTTCATCAAAAAAATACCCGATGCCAATCCTGCAACGGCTTGTAAACGGTTGTTGGCAATCATAAACAATTTAACGAAAACAGATAAAACCACATTGGTGCGTTTATCACAAAAATATCCGCCAGCCGCAAGAGCGTTGCTGGGCGCTTTGCTGGAAGCGGCAAAAAATGCTTCGCTCACAGAACCCCTGAGGCAGTCCTTGAATCCCATTACTGTTTATAAACTGAGGGGAGTAAATGAAATATTGCCCACTGCCCCAAAATGGAATATCCGATGAAGCTACATTCTGACATAAAATTATTTAGCGGTACGATCCGGGCAGCAGCGCTGAAACTGAATATCAACGAAGTGTTTATAGAAAAAGATTATTGGATAACGCTTGTTCTTAGTCACCTGTCAAAAAGCAAATATGCAACAGAAACAGTTTTCAAAGGAGGCACTTCGCTTTCAAAAGGTTTCGGATTGATTAACAGGTTTTCGGAAGATGTGGATATTGCTATTCTGAATGAAAACAAAAAATCGGGCAATGAAATTAAAACTATTATCCGCACTGTAGAAAAAGGAATGACCAAAGAATTAAAGGAAATCCAGGTAGAAGGTGTTTCGAGTAAAGGTTCCCGTTTTAGAAAATCGGTATTTGAATACGCAAGCATATCTCCGAAGAACAAAGACAATAAATTGATAGTGGAAGTGAATTCATTTGCGAACCCATTTCCGTTTCAGCCGCTCACAATTAAAAGTTTTGTGTTTGATTTCTTGGTTCAAACGGGCAATCAAAAATTTATTGAGCAGTATGATCTGCAGCCCTTTACCCTGAATGTACTGAACAAGGAGCAAACCCTGCTGGAAAAACTGGTTTCGCTCATTCGCTTTTCATTTGATGAAAACCCGGCGGAAAGTATTTCTTCCAAGGTCAGGCACTTTTATGATTTGTATTTTTTAATAAATGATGCTCGGTGTGGCGCCTTTATCAAATCACCCGCTTTCAAAAAACAGTTTAATGAAATCCTGAATCACGATAAAGAAATTTTTGACGTGCCTGAGGGCTGGAAGACAAAAACGGTTAAAGAATCTCCATTGGCAGATGAATTTGATATTATCTGGAAGCAAGTGAAAGATAAATACAAAACCGAACTTTCTGCATTGGCTTATACCACTCCTCCGGATGAAGAAGAAATAGCCGGCTCGTTTATTGAATTAATGAAATTGATTAAATGAAATTCACCGAAAAAAAAATGAGAAAGGAATACCGGAAAATACAGCTTGTTTCAGGAGCGTGTTTAGAAAATTCCCCACCTTTTTCCCCACCTTTTCCCCACCTTGCCCATTTCCCCAGTTTCGAATTTGGGCACAAAAAAAACCCGACTTCATAGGGGAAATCGGGCTTGTGGCATCTACTGGAGTTGAACCAGTGACACACGGATTTTCAGTCCGTTGCTCTACCAACTGAGCTAAGATGCCATATTGAATTTCAAAGAATTTTCACAAAAGCTGACTGCGAAAGTAAACATTTTGCTGCAAAACCCAGCAAAGCTGCACCTTATTTCTGCACCTCGACTGCACCTTATTCCTTCTATCCGGCAATTCAATTACTAACCATCTAAACTATAAAAACAATGAACACAACAGGCACAAAATCCGAAAAACAAAGAAGCTCCTTTTCCAAAGTGGTACTTATGGAATACCTCTCTGCTGGCAAAGGTCAACACTCCTACACTGTCCTCTATCGGAATGATGACGGTAGCAAGCAACTCTTGGGGAGGATATATCGGGAGTACAACCCTGATATGAAAAGGAATATTTATAGCATAAAAGACCCTCAAGGCAACCTATTGTTTGATTCCACAGAGAACCTGTATCAGCTCAAGAAAGAAATAAAAGCAAAAGCGGAGGAAATAGTCAAGAGCATTCCTGCTCCTGAAAAAATTGTACCTGCACGCACAATCCGGCAATCTGAACAGAAGCAAGTTGAAGAAAAAGGCGAGAAAAAATCCATTGGAAAAACAATAAAGGACAAGGCGCAGGAATTAACTCATTCTTTAGTCGAGCCTCAAATGAATAGTGAAGACCCTGCCAAAGATTCCATGATCGAAGAAATTAAGCGGAAACATGAATTAAAAGAAGTGCGGAATGAAAAAGAAAACGGAAAAAACAAGAGTAAAGGACTTAGCAGATAGCATAAACATGCACATTAAAAAATCAAGCAGACATGAAAAGGAATACACAAATCCGATCTGACATGACAGGTTATGAAGCACCTGTTCATTTCAGCATCCCGCATCCGAAGACCGGATGCATGACTGTGAGCAGATTTCTTGCTGATGGAACAAAAGAAATGATTGGTTGCGTTTTCCGTGAACAGAATAATGAGGACGGACCCGAAGAATATATTTCCTATGACAACTATGGAAATAAAATATGTTCTGCCACCGCCTCTTGGCCGGAGATCGAGAACGAATTTGAATTGCTTGCTAAAAGGATTGATAAAATCGAGTACTTCAAAACAATCAATAAGTTCTATGAGGAAATGGAGAACCGCGAGATAGAGGTCGAAAACATACGCCAACGGATAAAAGGGAAAGAAAAAATCAAACAACTAACCCGTTAATCAAAAAAATAAATGTTCAATTTCAAATTACAAAACATAAAAACAAAAGCAATCGCAATAAATGCCGATGATAAAACCATTTTAGTAGATGGCATCATTTTGCAAAAGCAAGCCGAACTCACGGAGCGGGCGCAGGCAAATGGTAAACACTTTGCTA
>SCSP01000171.1 GCA_004297845.1 Bacteroidota bacterium
CTCCTGGGTCTTTTTTCCTATGAATTTACCATGGTTTGTCCTCTGATTTACACAGTGCTTTTCATGCTGCATCGTAAGCTTAATACCACCGGCTTGCGCCCTGAAATGTTTTTAACCCGGATTATTTTACCACAGATAATTTTTATATCGGGCTATTTTGTTGCGTGTAAGCTCGTAAGCGGGCATTGGCTCTGGCATGCCGGAACGATTGGAGACATCATCCAGACGAGTGATTATTCCAAAACACTCTTGAAATATTTTGCAAAATTTTTTATTTTTTACCGCTATCTTCCTATCGGCAAAACAGATCAGGCGCTCCGTGCCCTTTCAGAAAATAGCCGGCTGATGACCTTATCCGTAATTTTTGCTTTCGCAGCAATTGCCTTTTTAAGTTGGCGATTAATTAAAACAAAAGGCGGTTCAGGATACCTATTGGCCGCTTTATTTGCATGTTTTATTATCGCTCTGCTGCCTGTATTGTCTTTGGATTCGTCCTTTTTAAAATACATCTACCCCGATCGGTATGGCTACCTGCCCTCTGTCTTCTTTTATGTTTTTCTGGTATCAGCGCTTTTTTTTATACTTAAAAAGATCGCTCTTCCGGTTCTTATAGGGTATTCCATACTTTGTTGGGTGCTTTTGACTCAAACGATTCCGGTTTGGAATGCTGTCAACGAACGTTGCAATGAATTAATTCGCAACTACAAGCCCTTTCAGCAATATGAAAGGGTATATGTATTGAATGTACCTGCGTATTACAGGGGCGTTGCTGCATTTCGTTCTGCTTTCGCAGAAACAGTATACATGAAAAACAGCGGGTCTGTAGAAAATATCCGGGTTATCTCAGGATGCTATCAGGAATCCGATTCCGACACAATCAAATCCGTTACAATTAAGGAAAATACGGTTACAGTTTCAGGGCCGAACAAGGAAACTCCGTATTTCAGCGCCAATGGAGGTTGGGCAAAATCCTATGAAACGGAGGAATACAAGGTAGTTTTCAGCCCGGATGGATGCTCCTATACCCTTCTGTTTAAACAGGAAATTCCTACAAATTCCGCTTTCATTTACGCTTCCCTTGCAGCATGGAAAAAAGCGGGTAATTAACAATAATCGGGTCGAAAAGAAGTTATACCCCATCAGCCTTTTCCTAAATCTTTTTAACTTTACGATAATATGAAAAAAATAGTAATTGCTACCGGCTACTGGTTACTGGCCACTGGCTATTTTGCTTTTGCCCAGTCTCCAAAATACAGCAACGAATTCCTTGCGATTGGAGTTGGAGGAAGATCACTGGGTATGTCCAACTCCTGCGTGGCAAGCATTGAGGATGTTACAGCAGGGTACTGGAACCCTGCAGGCCTGCTGGGAATCAAAAATGACATGCAGGTAGGGTTGATGCACTCGGAGTATTTTGCAGGAATTGCAAAATATGATTACGGAGCGCTTGCCAGAAAAATAGACAGCAGCAGCGCGTTTGCTTTAAGTTTTGTAAGGTTTGGCGTGGATAATATACCCAACACCACCCAGCTGATTGATGCTGCCGGCAATATAGATTACGACAATATCACTCAATTCTCCGCTGCTGATTATGCTTTTGTCCTTTCTTATTCCCGAGCGCCCAAGATCAAAGGACTTAAACTTGGCGGAAGCGCAAAAATTATTCGCAGGATTGTTGGTGATTTTGCAGGTGCCTGGGGGTTTGGGGTGGATGCGGGCGCTCAATACGAAAACAAGGGGTGGAAATTCGGTGCCATGGCAAGAGATGTTACCACTACCTTTAATGCCTGGAGCTATTCCCTTACAGAGGAAATGAAAGATGTTTTTGCAGCCACAGGAAATGAAATACCAGCAAATTCCTTTGAGATCACTTTGCCTCGCCTGATCATGGGAGGAGCAAGAAAATTTGAATTAATGAAAGACCTGTCCTTGCTTGCTGAGGTAAATGCAGACATAACCTTTGACGGACAACGAAATGTACTTATCAAAGGAGATCCTATCAGCATAGACCCTCACTTCGGACTTGAATTTGGTTACAAAGGCATTGCTTTTCTCAGAGGGGGGGTGATGAATATCCAGCAGGAACAGCAGGTTACAGGGGAACCGGTTACAACCCTTCAACCAAACTTTGGTGTGGGTGTAAAAATTAAACGTATAAGCATTGATTATTCCAAAACAGATATTGGAGATTATTCGGTTGCGCCTGCATCGCACATAGTGTCCATTCGGTTGGACATTAACAAGCAAGCAAAATGAAAAAATTTGCCCCACCCCTGAAGGGAGCAACACATTTCTCTAAAAATCCTTTTAGGAATTTAGGACTGATTTTTTTTTCTGTCTTTTGCCTGCCACCTGCTGCTTGCTGCTTCTCCCAGCCTTATTGGAACGAGTGGATCAATTTCTCGCAGCAGTATTACAAGATTCCTGTAAGCCAAAACGGAATTTACCGCATGGATTCGCTTACCCTGTCCGGTGCGGGAATTCAACTTTCCGCGGTTGATCCCCGAAACCTGCAGTTATTTTTCAGGGGGCAGGAGCAATATGTTTTTGTGAAAGGGGAAGCAGATGGTATTTTCAATTCTTCGGACTACCTAGAGTTTTACGGGCAGAAAAATGAGGGCTCGCTTGATTCCACACTTTACAAAGGAGATCTGTATAACAAATCGGTGCGCCAGCCCAATCCGTATTACAGTTTATTCAATGACACCTCCTCCTATTTTCTTACATGGAATAATGCTGCCTCCAACAAAAGAATTATTCTGTCTCCTGACACCTCTTTTTCTTTAGCTCCCCTTCCTACAAATTATTTCATGAAAGAAGATATAGTGGAGAATCACACGCATTATTATTATGGAAGTTCAACAGCCACAAACATCAACTTTCCTGAATATCATGAAGTGGAAGGATGGGCCGGAATAAATTTCGGGATCGGGTATCCTTCCTCTTCTAATATCACCTCATTCAACACTTCCAATATTTATTCCTCCGGGCAAAGCGTAGAAGTAAAACTTGCCGTGATGGGTGCATCCAATGACCCCAGTAGCAGCCAGGATCATAACATCCGGATCCAATACAAAGATATTTCGGGAGCGTACCTCCTTCTTGATCAATTCATTTTTGATGGTTACAGGCTGCGTGATTCTGTGTATTTCTTTCCTGCTTCAACGATTGGCGCCTCCACCGACCTTGTTGTTTCTGCGCTAAATGGAAGTTTCTCTACCAGCAGAAATGCAGTACCCTATGTTGTTCTAAAATATCCTCACAACCTGAACCTTGAAAATAAAAAGTACTACGAACTGTACGTCCCGGATAATCTTTCTCAGCCAAAATCAAATTTCAGTTTTACAAATTTTAACGATTCTGCATCCGCTTCTTACGTATATGACCTGACAAATCATCTGAAAATTCCCATCACAAAAAGCGGAAGTATTTATAAAGTACTGGTGCCAAACGCAATTACTGCGACAGAAAAATTATGTATTGTGAAATCTGAAAATCAGTTTTTGAATGTGCAATCCATAACCCCTGTCCGTGGCACAGGCTTTTTTACGAATTACGCCAATCTTGGGGTTGACTCCGCATTCCTGATCATCACGCACAAAAAGCTGATGGCAGGAGCAACGGACTATCAGAATTACAGGACAAGTATTCCGGGCGGCTCGCATAATGTGTTGCTCGTGGATGTGGAAGATCTGTATGACCAATTTGGATATGGAATTCCTAAATTCCCTTTTTCCATCCGGCACTTTGCGGAATATTGCCTGGATACATTTCCTGCTCCCCCTCAAAACCTGTTCCTGCTTGGAAAATCCGTTCAAACAAATTATGTAAGAAATCAATATTCGGATCCTACAGGAAATAACTATGCTAATTCACTTGTCCCATCGATTGGTTACCCAACCTCCGATAACATGCTTGTTGCTGTATTAAATGGAAATTTGCTGGCTCCTGCAATACCTATCGGCAGACTTGCCGCAAAAAATGGTACAGAAGTTACTACCTACCTTAACAAAGTAAAGGAGTACGAAGATTCTTCGCTCGATCCGGACGAATGGATGAAGCATATTATTCATCTGGGTGGCGGGTCAAATTCTTTTCAGCAAAGTCAATTTGCAAATTACCTGCATGGGTATGAAGATATCATTGAGGACACCAGTTTCGGAGGATATGTTCACCATTTCAGTAAAAACTCATCTTCCCCTACTCAGATTTCATATACGGATTCCATCCGCGGACTGATTAACAAAGGAGTTTCAATAATTACATTCTTTGGTCATACTTCTGCAACAGTTTTTGAATTTAATTTGCTTCCTCCGAATGAATATGATAATACCAATGGCAAATACCCGTTCTTTATTGCCGATGGATGTGTTGCCGGAGATATTCATCAGCCTGTTGCCGGAGGAATCAGTTCCAGCGAAATATATACGCTTTCCGATCAGGGTATGATTGGTTTTCTTGCTTCCTCAGGACTCGGGACCGGATACGAAATGGATCTATTTACTACCTACTTATATAAAGGAATCGGGAAGCACCTGTACGGAAAGTCTGCAGGAAAGTGCATTCAGGCTGCCATTGACAGTATAGACGGAAATGCCGCTAACCCCTATATGAATGCTACCTGCTTGGAAATGAGCTTGCATGGCGACCCTTCCATTGTAATTCACACAAGTAAATTACCGGATTATGCAGTAAATAATTCTTCCGTGTTCTTCAGCCCCGGATATGTTTCTTCCGACATGGATTCGTTTGATGTCAATATCATTGTAACAAACATCGGCAAAGCAACAAACGACAGTGTTAAAGTAACTGTCAAACGCACCTTTGTTGACGGCTCATCTGTCAGCTATGCGGATACTATTCCACGGCTTTATTATAAGGATACTCTCCGCTTTACATTGCCCGTTGATCCGATCCGCGGACCGGGGCTCAATAAATTTGAAGTGCGGGTAGATTCCATGAATGTTGTTGCGGAACTGGAAGATGTACTGAACAACAACATCCTTGCGCCTTTTGAAGTGCCCCTCTTAATCTATTCCGGAGATATCATTCCTGTACATCCCTATGAATATGCCATCGTTCCCAATGATACAATTACGCTGAAGGCTTATACGGCCAATCCCTTTGCTTCCTCCGCCCAGTACATTTTTGAAGTGGATACCACCGATCTATTCAGCAGTCCTCAGAAAAAAATTCAATACGTTACTCAAATGGGATCTGTCGTAAAAGCATCCTATAATAAATGGTCATCCAATTGGGTATTAACCGACAGCACCGTTTATTTCTGGCGCGTGCGAAAAAATGACCCGGATACATTAACCTATCGCTGGAGGGAAAGTTCTTTCCAATACATTCCGGATAAAAGAGGCTGGGGACAGTCTCACTTCTTCCAGTTCCTTAAAGGAGATAAGTTCAGCTATATAGATACAAACAGGACGCTGCGTTATTTTGACCTGGATTATAAAAATCCTTCCCTGGAAGTGAGCACCATTAATTATACTGCGCTTGGAGGCGGGAGCCATTTCAGTGAAATATATTTTTACATGGACGGGAATCAAATGTCCTTGTTTTCAGTAACTTCTTCCCAGGCAACCAGCACGCAACCGGTAAAACCACATGTACTGATTTCGGTTGTTGATCCGGTTTCCGGCAAAGTCTGGCCGAATAATGGAACCGGCATGTATGGAAGTTTTGTGCAAGGAGCTCCTTACCGGTTTGAATTTCATACCGGCACTGCTGCCGAACAGGAAACACTCAGGCAGTTTCTGGAAAACACGGTTCCCTGCGGAAGCAAGGTTATTTTATACGTAAGCGACAACCATAATCTGGGAGATGTTCTGGGCGGAAACAACCCATCATCCGTCAATCCCGGACTGATACAGGCATTCCAATCAATTGGCGGAACTCAGTTTTCTAACATCCGGAACAACCTTCCGTATATTATTATAGGAAGAAAATGCGGCAATGGAACGGAAAAAATTGGCGATTCTGATTCATCTAAAATTTTCGTTAAGGACACACTATCCATTAAAAGAGAAAGCGGGAAGATATACTCTGAGATCATCGGCCCGGCATCTAAATGGAAATCCCTGCACTGGAAATATTTTTCTCCGGAAGACATCAGCAATCCTGCTCTTGCCGCCAAAGACACTATTGTTATCACCCTTATCGGATTTGATGCAAACGGAAAGGCAGATACGCTGATCAAAGCTATCACCAACGATTCCCTGGACATCCTTAATCTTGACCAAACGATCAGCGCTGCCACCTATCCTTACCTGCAGCTGCAAGCCTGGGTGAAGGATACCCTCCTGCACACTCCGGCTCAATTAAAATTCTGGAGGGTCTACTATGACGGAGTTCCTGATGCATCCTTGAATCCTGTAAAAGGCTATACGTTTTACAGTCCAACCGTTCAGCAGGGCGACAGCATGAAGATGCGTGTTGCCATCGAGAATGTGGGAGATTATGACATGGACAGTTTGTGGGTGAATTTTTGGGTATATGATGCCAACAGATACCGGGTGACACTCGATTCAATAAAAATAGATTCCCTGCTGATAGACAGTGTCCTGATCCCTGAGATAAAATTCTCCACCGAAAATCTTCCCGGAGGGCTGAGCAGCCTTTGGGTGGAAGCCAATCCATTTAACAACGATCATCAGTTGGAGCAATATCATTTCAACAACATCGGAACAATCCCGTTCACAGTTGATGTAGATGCCATAAATCCTTTGCTCGATGTCACTTTTGACGGAGTGCATATCATGAATGGAGACCTTGTTTCCGCTAAGCCTTCCATTATGATTAAGCTAAAAGACGAAAATACATTTCTCGCGCTCAACGATCCGGCAGATTTTGATGTTCGGATCAAACGTCCGGGAAAATCAACTTACGATACCCTCTCCTTCGGGAGCAGCCTGACCTTTGAACCTGCGGTATTGCCAAACAACAGCTGCCGCATTAGCTATACTCCCGCTTTTGCCGATGGGACCTACGAATTGAAAGTACAGGCAAATGACCGCAGCGGAAACGAGTCCGGAAAGGGGGAATACAAAATCTCATTTGAGGTCATTAATAAACCCACCATTACCCATGTGCTGAATTACCCGAATCCATTTTCTACAGCTACAAAATTTGTTTTTACTCTCACCGGTACCGAAGTGCCCGATTTTTTCAAGATACAGATTCTCACCATCACCGGAAAAATTGTGAAAGACCTGAACAAACTTGAACTTGGTCCAATTCACATAGGAAGAAATATCACCGAATATGCATGGAACGGCAAAGACGAGTTCGGGGATCAACTTGCCAACGGTCTTTATCTGTACCGCGTTGTCACTCAACTTGACGGCAAATCGCTTGAACACCGTGAAACAGATGCGGATCCGTTCTTCACACAGGAGGGATACGGAAAAATGTATCTGATACGCTGATGCTGCTATAAGCCATCTCAAAAATAGAATACCTGCTTTTTCATTATCAACATTATAGAAATAAACATATTACACACATTTTGA
>SCSP01000172.1 GCA_004297845.1 Bacteroidota bacterium
GATCCTGGCTGATATATCAATGGAATTGTTGTCGTTGATAGCACTGATTACACAGTTATCCGCCTTTATTTCGTCTGACATATCAACTTTTTTTGCTTTGTAATCCTTCATCAGAGATTTCCATTTGCTTCTCACGTCATCCACACCAGCTTCATAGATGCTGACAACCAGCGCGGGGTTTTTGCCCCCCGCAATGCGTTCATCCGATTCATTGACCTTTATCTTTTGAGCAAAAGAGGTTAAGGCGATCAGAAAAAGCGAAAGTGCGATAGTATATTTCATAGTCGTTTTAATTTGTTCCCAAAGATAATATTTTCGTCCTACGGACGATCACCAGCAGGGTGGCATTCTCCGTGAAGGGCAGACTCGAACTTGCACAGGATTTTTTACTTTTGACTTCTCAACTTTTATCTTTTGACATTAACAGACACCCATACCCATCTTTTCGCGGAGGAATTCAATGCCGACCTAACTGAGGTGGTAAAACATGCGCTGGATGCCGGAGTGAAAAAGTTTTTCCTGCCGAACATCGACAGTGCCTCCATAGCCGGAATGCTGGCGCTTGAAAAGTTATTTCCGGATAACTGCTTTGCCATGATGGGACTGCATCCCTGTTCGGTAAATGAAAAATATGAGGAAGAATTGAAAATTGTGGAGGATTGGTTTAGTAAACGAAAGTTCAGCGCGGTAGGGGAGATAGGCATGGATTATCACTGGGACAAGACATTTATTTCCCAGCAAAAGGATGCTTTTTCACGACAAATTGACCTGGCCAAAAAATACAACAGGCCTATCGTAATACACCAACGTGAATGTTTTGACGATGTTTTGGCTGTTGTAGAGACGCAAAATCTTGCGTTTCCGGTTAAGGGCATTTTCCATTGTTTCACAGGATCCCTGGAGGAAGCAAAGAGAATTATTTCATTGGGTGGTTTCAAAATGGGAATAGGCGGGGCGGTTACCTACAAGAACTCTAAACTTCCTGAGGTGCTGGAGCAAATCGACCTGAAGCATATTGTGCTTGAAACCGATTCGCCTTACTTAACGCCTGCTCCTCACCGCGGAAAGCGCAATGAAAGCTCTTATATTACTTTTGTAGCGCAGAAAGTAGCCGAGATCAAAGGAATTGCGGTTGATGAGGTAGCTGAAATAACAACACGCAATGCAGAGGAAATATTTAGCCACTGATTTCACAGATTAGCACAGATGAGCAAGAAGAAGAAAAATACAGCACAAAAAATACATCAACCATTAGCGATTAACCATCAACCATCCTATCGCTGGGCTTACAGTTTCTTATTTGTCTTCGCAGTTCTTCTCTACGCCAACACCCTTAATCACAAATTTGCTTTTGACGATTCAGTTGTAATTACCGGAAACAAATATACTCTACAGGGCATTGACGGCATAAAAACTCTTGCTACCAAAGATCTGTTCTACGGCATTTACGGCACTTCATTGGATCTGGAAGGAGGTCGATGGAGACCTCTTACCCTGGTGATGTTCGCCATTGAGTATGAATTTTTTGGTGATAATGCAATGCCTTATCATGTGATCAACATTCTGCTTTATGGGATTACAGCGCTGGTTTTGTTCATGACCTTGTTGCAGATTTTCGCCTCATCCCCAACCCCCCTCCGGGGGGAGAGGGGAGCTAAAGGTGAAGTTTTGGCATTTATCACCACCCTCCTCTTCATCGCCCACCCCATTCACACCGAGGTGGTGGCCAACATAAAAAGCCGGGATGAAATTGCCTCCTTCCTGTTTTTGTGTCTGATGCTTTTCAATATTTTCAAATTCGTAAAGACGAAGAATAAAAAAAATATTTTCTATGGAATACTTTGCTATTTCACCGCACTTCTTTCCAAGGAGAACGGAATTACATTCATTGCAATAATTCCTCTTGCGTTATTTGTTTTTGCAGGTAAAAGCATTAAACAGAGTTTCCTTGTTACGGTTCCTTTTTTTATCACGGCCGGAATTTACCTTGCCATCCGTACCTCTCTGGTAGGCATGATTGGCGACCGGGAGAGCAATGACCTTACCGATAATCCTTTTCTCCTGAACAATTTCCCGGACCTGCCCACGGCCCTGCCTTTTATTGAGAAGTTTGCAACCGTTTGCTGGATCCTTCTGAAATACCTGCTGCTGCTCGTCTTTCCTCATCCCCTCACCAGCGATTATGGATTTAATGAAATACCCATGATTAGATTCTCTGATCCCAGAGCGATCATTTCTGTTTTAATCTATGGGGGATTAATTTTTTATGCGCTTAAGATTTTGGTGAAAGAAGTAAAGGCAAGGAACAATCCAGACTCCGGGATCCGGGTTCCGGACTCCATGATTTTATCTTTTTCTATTTTATATTTTATTATAACAATTTCGATTGTCTCGAACCTTTTATTTCTTATCGGTACAACCATGGGCGAGAGGTTTGCTTTTATTTCATCTCTCGGATTTTGTCTGGCACTCGTTTCACTCGTTCTGCGAATGACGAATATGTCGAATTACGAATTAAAACCGGATGTTTTTAAAAATCCAAAATTAGCGTTCCCTTTATTACTTTTGCTTGTCCCTTATTCCTACAAAACCATTACCCGTAACCCGGCCTGGAAGAACAATAAAACCCTGTTTACCACCGATGTGAAGACCAGCACCAATAGTGCCAATGCGCATTACTATTTTGCCAATACCATGTTCACCGAGCACATCAACGATGATCAGAGTGCCACGAGGGATTCACTTTTCTTTGAAGCCAAAAAGGAATTTAGGGTGGCCATGAGTATAAATCCGTATTTCCATTATTGTTATTACAACATTGGTCTCATCTGGGAAAAACTCGGTCAGCCGGATTCCGCCATTGTGTACCAGCAAAAGACCATCAACCTGAAGCCCGATAACTCCATGGCTCAGTACATGGCCAAAGGAGCCCTTGGACTGGTATACGGAAAACTAAAAGGTGATTTTGAAAAAGCGATCCCCCTCTTAAAGGATGCCCTGGCCAACAAACCCGATGATACAGGTTACCACGAGAACCTGGGCATTTGTTATGCCATGAAGGGGGATTACGATAACTCCATCCGGGAATTTGATACCTCACTGAAACTCAAAACCAAGCTGGAAAAAATTGATGCGCGCATCTTCATGAATATAGCCCTGAGCTGGCAGAAC